>DATHEN010001187.1:0-11943 GCA_035318565.1 Polyangiaceae bacterium | reverse complement strand
GATCCTCGACCAGCCGGCGACGCAGCGGGCGGTCCACGCACTCGACACGATGGTCGCGCGCCTGCGCGCCGGCGAACCGCTCCAGTACGTGCTCGGGCGATGGGGGTTCCGCCACCTCGATCTGATGGTCGACCGGCGCGTGCTGATCCCTCCAGTCAAGGGCGCTGCCACCGTGATCGTCACGGACAGCGGCGAGACGGCGCTCGGAAGCTGGCCGGAAGCGGATCGCATTCCGGAGTCGATCGTGGCTTTCCGCCAAAATCTCGATCCGCTCGTGGAGGATGGGGTCGCCAACCCGACGGGACGTTTCATCTGGGGCTGGCAGCTGTCCGGTACCAGCGTCATGACGCAACGCACGGCGTTGTGCGTTACCCCGGGCGGGCATCTCTATTACGCATTCGGCGCCGAGATCGACGGACCCACTTTGGGGCGCGCGCTGCAGCAGGCGGGCTGTTCATACGGGATCCACCTGGACATGAACCCCGCACACTGCGGCTTCGTGTTCACGAACATCACGTCGCTGAAAGACAAGGAATTCAGCCTGAAACTGGCGGATCCGGAGATGAAGATCCCGCCGGACAAGTTCGTGCGCTGGTCGCCGAAGGACTTCTTCTACCTGCTGCTGCGTGAACCGCTGCCGCGGGATGCGACGGGAGTGGCGTGGTCGCCCGATGGCGGAGTGCAGCCGCCGCCGGCGTGGCTGCCCGGTGTCTTCAAAGGCAAACTCTCGATCGGTAGCGTCGATGTGGAGCTGGCGAGCTTCGAGCGCGGACGGGTCGCGTTCCGCGTTCGCGCGGGTAGCAGAGAGCCGCACGTTCAAGACGCCCCCCCCGCAAAGAGCGCACTGACCGGCGCAGATGCAGAGCGCGCGCTGGCCGCGATCAACCTGGGTCACACCACGGAGGCCACGCGCTACGGCATTGCGTTCGACGGCAAGGCATCGCTACCGCTGCGCAGCGGCTACGCGACGCTGGTGATCGGCAAGGAGACGCCGCTTTCGATTCAATTGCCCGGCCGCAGTCTCAAAATCGCGGCAGACGAGGAAGCCGTGCAACTTCCGCTGCTGGCCGAAGAGGGGCAGCTGATGCCGCATGCACGCGAGCACGGTCCCATGCGCCTGCGCAGTGCCCTGTGCATCGCGCCCGGCGATCGGGTCGTCGTCGCCACGGCTCGACACGACAGCAGCGATTCGCTCACGTCGGCGCTCTTGCGCGTGGGTTGCCGCCGAGTGGTGGAGCTCGACCGCGGCTCGAGCCACCCGGCGTTCGTGCATCGCACAGGAACGCCGACCCCACCCATGGCCAGCTACGAAACCAGCGTGCTGTTTGCACTGGGGCGCCCCATGCTTCCCCACGCGCAGCGCTGGAAACCCGAAGGCTCCCGCCCCTCCACGAAACCGACCGGCTACGACGCCCCGGCTCCGTCCGCATCCAGCGAATAGCGCCGAAAGCCTCTCTATCCGGCGAGCAGCGTGACCCACGTCGCGACCAGCACCACTCCGAGCACGTCCAAGAGCAAGCCGTAGCGAATCATCGCCTTCAGCGGCACGCGGCCCGTCGCAAAAACCAGCGCATTCGGCGGGGTGGAGACGGGCAGCATGAATCCGAAAGAGCAGGCGACCGTCGCTGCAAGGGCGGGAGGCACTGGGTCGACCTTTGCCGCTTGAGCCAGCGAAAGCACAATCGGGACGACCAGGCTGGCGCTCGCGGTATTGCTGGTGATTTCGCTCAGAATCACCGCCATCAGCGTGGCTGCCAGCACCACCCCGAACATGCCGCCGATGGGCAGCATCCGGAACAAGCCTTCGCCGAGCCAGCGCGCCAGACCCGTATCGAACAGCAGCGCGCCCAAGGTCAGTCCACCTCCGAACAGCAGCAGCGTGGACCAGTCGATCCGCGCGAGAACGCGTTCGTCCAGAATGCGCTCGTCCTGAGTGCCGCTCGGTAGAACGAACAGCGCCAGGCCTCCGAGCAGCGGAACCAGCGCCTCCGGCAGGCGTCCGCTCCAAGCTTTCAGTCCTGTGCTCGGCCCGATTCCGAACGATTGCAGCAATCCGGGGCCGATCCAGAGCGAGATGACCACGGCGCTCACCCACACCAAGCTCTTCTCGGCGCGGGACCAGGCAGCGGGTGGTACCGAGCTGTCCGCAGGTGCCGGCGGTAGCGAGTGCGATCCCGACTGCAAGCGCAGGGTCCGCGCCAGGAACAGAGTCGTGGCGACCGTGGCGACCGCCGCGAGCGGCGCGAACCAGGCGCACCAGCGTGCGAAGGGAATGGCGGCGCCGGTCGTGGTTTCGATCAAGCGCAGCCCGATCAGGTTCGGCGCGGAGCCCACCGGAGTGGCGATGCCGCAGATCGAGGGCGCATAAGCAGTCATGAGCAGGATGGGCACGAGCTCTTTGGCGTTTTCCCGCGTGCGCCGCGTCTCGGCGGCCAGGGCGAGCGGAAGCAACAGCACGGTCGTGGCCGTGTTGTTGACCCACGCCGAGATCAGAAACCCGAGCCCGGCGAGCGCCCAGAGCAGGCGGATCGGGCTGCCGCGCACGAAGCGAGAACCGAGCACACTGCGAGCCAGGCGCGCGTTGAGGCCATGCTGAAAGCTGGCACTCGTCAGCAAAAAGGTCCCGAAAAACAGGAAGATGATCGGATCGCCGAAGCCTGCGAATGCGCGCTTCGCGTCGCAGACTCCCAGCAAGGTCGCGAGAGCTGGAATCAGAAGTGCGGTCACCCATGCAGGGAGCGCTTCGGTCAGCCACAGCACCGCGACCAGGACCAGGATCGAGAGTGTGCGCTGAGCGGGCGTCGTCAAAGCGGCGATCGGCAGCAAGCCCGCGAGGCACGCGGCCGCCCCTGCCAGCACCAAGGCTCCGGGCCGGAACGACGACCTGCCCTGCTCGAGCGCCGACTGCTGCATCGGGGCTGTTCCTAACGCAATGCGCTTCCGTGCAGAACACCGAAGCGCTTCGGCGCACAAAAGGCAGCGGGCCGACTCCCAAAAAGAGCCGGCCCGCAATGGAGGAACCGAAATCAGAAGAACGTCACGCCGCTTCGTGCATCAGGCCCTTCAGGCGCTGCATGGCGCGCGAATGCAGCTGAGAGATGCGCGGCTCGCTGACACCCAGCTCGGCGCCAAGATCCTTGAATTTCACGCCCTGGAAGTAGTGCGCCGAGACGATGTGACGCTCGCGCTCCGGCAGCTGCTGGACTGCACGTGCCAGATTCTCGCGCACGAACTTGGCTTCGACAGCGGCTTCGCTGTTGGACTCGGGTGCAGTCAAACTGCGATTTTGCTCCCACTCGCTCACGTCGTCGAAGCGCACTACCGACGGCGCGGTCACGGACATGTCGCCCGCTTCGTTGGCCTCGGCAGCCGCTGCACGTGCGCGCCGCGGCAGCCAGTCCTGGGCCCGGAGCTCGTCGAGGATCGCGCCGCGGATGCGCACGCGCACGTACCAGTCGAAGCTCTCGCCGGGCCGGTCGGCGTGGCGGCGAATGGCGTCCCACAGCCCGCTCATGCCCGCGGCGACGAGGTCCTCGCGGAGCACGCTGCGCGGCAAGCGACGCTGAAACCCGCCTGCGATTTGCCGGACGAGCGACGAGTAACGGGTCAAGAGCTCGGCCGCCAACGCGTCCGACATGCGCATCTTCTGTGCTTTGCGGCTCTTGACCGTGAGCACGGTCTGGCGCGGAGCGCGCAGCGCAACCGCCGCCTTCGGGGTCGCCAGGTTCTTCGAGCGAACGCGCGCGGTCTTCGACGCGGGACGGCGACGCGCGGGGCGGGGATGGATCGAGGGGACGATCGATGGGATCATCGACGGCCGCATCGTCTGGCGAACGCGGCTGGGAGCCTCCGACTCCTCTTCAGAGAACTCGGCAGAAACGGCAACGGGCGACTCGGTGGCGGTGGCAAAGCTCATCGGGGCATCTCCTCCGAGAACCTCTTAAGCAGCCGACGTGCCATGCCGTTAAATTGCTGTATTTGTAGCGAAAAACGCGCGGAGCCCCCCAGGGGTGGGTTAACCAATACCCATCCCGGGCGAATGTACGCTGGCGGCGCACTTTTGGGGCAAAACCCGCTTTGCTCGCAAAAAAACGCGATGCCCTTAAGTTTCGCTCGTCTCACCCTGGGGCAGTGCGGTCCCTGCCGAACTGGGTCTAAACCGACCCGGTTTTGGATCAAACAGAGACGGCTGGTACCACTTAAGGGATTTCAGCGGGTTGCAACGGATTGCGGTGGGTTCTCTGCGACCCGCCCTTTTCTCGTGACGGGAATTCGCGGCGCTGGCTGCCGAAGTGGTTTGGGTCGACCGGCTGAGGTGCGGGGTACTCGGCTGCCGTCTGGGACAAGCCGGAAACGCCGGCGCTGATGGGCACGAGGGCTCTCGAATCAGGGCGCGAGTGCGCGTAGCGCGGTGCTTCGCCGGGGCCCGAGTAGTCGACCCAGTAGGTGCGCTGCTCGCGTACATCGAGATGCACGAAAGTGGAGTTCGGGTAGTACCCGACGCCCGCGCTGCCGAGCGTCAGGCAGTAGTCCCGCACTGCAGAGTTCGGCACTCCCGGTATAGAGAAGTCCACCGCGTGGCCCAGGTTGTGACGTGAGTGGGGGGTGTACTGTGTCGGGGAGTAGGGACGGTAACCACTGACGACGCGCAGGGCGCGACCGCCAAAGTGATCGCTGACCTTGGTGAGCAGTTGAATCAAGCGATCGGGAACCGCCGCGCCGCGCTCACCGGTACGCCACGAAGCCATGACCTTCACCATCCCGCGTCGCGCCTGGTCGGTGACTCTGCCGTTCCGTCCCACAGCGTAACCGCGGAAGCGGCCGGTGGAGCTCGAGACCGTGACGTAGCCCTTCTTCGCCGGTCTGCGCGCGTAGCGATCGCGCTCCGTGACCGACTGCTTCGCGGCGCTATCGGAGCGTGAGCGGCTGCCGTTCGAGTCGAGCTTGTCCGACGACCGCGCCGCAGTCTTCTCGACACTGCGCGCTTGATCAGCTTTCCGCTGCGTCGCGTCCGCTGCGGATGTGCCTTTGCCCTCGGCTTCGCCAGGAGCTGGGATGATCAGCTCCTGTTTGGGCCTGATGCGCGAGCGGCGCTGGATGCCGTTCGCAGCGCACAGCTCTTCGATCGACAGATTGTAGCGCTTCGCGATCATTCCCAGGGTTTGGCCCGGATAAATCACGTGGACGCGCGGAGTGTCGGTACGCTCGCTGCGCGCCGCGCTGCTACCGCACAGGCAGAAGGTGGTGAGCGCGAGATACAGTGCCACCGAGCGCATGCAGCGCCACGGTTAGCGCTAAGCGCCGCCCGAGTGAAACAAAAAGGCTAACTTTCGCATAGCGCCTCAGCAATGAGGGCTTACAGCGGCGTGGCTGCACGGCTTTTTTGGCGTTCTCTGCTGCGCGTGCCAAAGTTTTGTTCGAGGAGCGCCGATCTCGGGCGAGGCAGCATGGGAGAAGGAAGGAACCTGGTCGGCGTCGACATAGGAACGAGCGCGGTCAAGGTCTGCCAACTCAAGGACAGCCGCAAAGGGCTCGGGTTGGTTCGTCTGGGTTACGTACCGCTCGCGCCGCAGGTCATCGTGGACGGCCAAGTGATGGACGCGGGTGCAGTCGTGGAAGCGCTCTCGAAGGCGTTCCGCGACTTCAAGATCAAGCAACGGGACTGCGCCGTCAGCGTGTCGGGGCAGAGCGTGATCATTCGCAAGATCACGGTTCCCATGATGACGGCCGCGGAGCTCGACGAGCAGATCCAGTGGGAGGCCGAGCAGCACATTCCGTTCGACATCAAGGACGTGCAAGTCGACTACCAGGTCTTGCGCCGCCGTCCCGAGGCCAGCCAGATGGACCTGCTGCTCGTGGCAGCCAAGCGCGATCAGATCGACGACTACGCGCAACTTGCCCGGAACGCCAAGCTGCGGCCCGTGGTCTGTGACATCGACGCATTCACCGTCCAGAACCTGTTCGAAGTTTCGCGCGGCCTGCCTACCGATCAGACCATCGCGCTCATCAACGTGGGGGCCAGCCTGTCTTCGCTGAACATCATCGCCGGGGGCGTGAGCGCGTTCACGCGCGAAATCGCCAACGGCGGCAATGTCATCACCGACGAGATCCAGAAGCAGCTGAACGTGCCGTTCGATCAGGCCGAAGCCTACAAGTGCGGTGGCAGCGTCGAGGACCCGTACCGTGCCCAGGGTATGGTGCCGCAGCAGGTCGTCCAGATCGTGGAGTCGTTCACGGACTCGATCGCTGCGGAAATCCAGCGCAGCTTGGACTTTTTCATGGCTACCAGCGGCGAAGGCGAGATCGCACGCATCTACATAGCGGGCGGTACGGCCAGCCTGCCAGCTCTGGGGCAAGCCATCGAGCGCCGCGCCCGCGTACCCGTCGAGGTCTGGGCTCCCACCGAACGCATCTCGATCGAAGCCAAGGAAATCGACGCCAATCTGCTGCGCACCCGCGGAGCGCAGCTCGCGGTCGCGCTCGGCTTGGCACTGCGTAGAGACAAGGAGCAGCGCGCGTGATTCGCATCAATCTGCTGCCCCAGAAGCGCCGGGTCGAGCGCGCCAAGAGCGAGGGATCGCAGCTCTGGCTCGGCGTGGTGCTGGCAGTGTTCCTCGTAGAGGTCGCCGCGCTGTTCATATTCCACGGTCTGAAGAACGAGGAGCTGGAAGAACAAGCGCGCAAGAACGCCGAGCTCACCGCGCAGATCGATCAATCCAAGCAATCGGTGGCGAAACACACCGAGATCAAGGAGAAGCTGGCGCGGCTCCGCGCGCGCGAGGACGCGATTTCCAAATTGCAGAGCGCGCGCACCGGGCCAACGGCCGTGCTGCTGGAGCTCGCGCGCATCCTCACTCCAGGTCGCGGTCCGAGCGTCGACCCCGACAGGTTGAATCAACTGCGCCGCGACAATCCGCTGGCCGTGTTCAATCCCGGCTGGGACGCACGCCGGCTGTGGCTCACGGATTTCATCGAGCAACAGCGCAAGGTGCGCCTGGAAGGCATCGCGCGCGACGGTGAAGACGTCAGCGAGCTCGCGCGGCGCATGAGTTTGTCGAGCTACTTTTACGACGTGAAGCTCTTGCCGGCGAAGCGCGAGCGCGATGCCGCGACCGGTCTCGATTTGGTGAACTTCCAGCTCGAAGCGGCGGTGAGGTACTGAAATGGCTCAATCCCGCCTCAGCAAGTTACCCATTGCGGCCAAGGTCGGCGTCGGCGCTGCGCTCGCCGTGCTCGTGCTCGTCGGCTACTACGTGATCTTCTACGGCGAAATTCAGAGCAGCATCAAAGCCGCCGAAAACCAGGAACGGCAGCTGCGCGACGAGCTCGCCGAAGCCCGCAAGAACGAGTTCGCCTATCAGAAGGACCTGGCCGAGCTCACGGACCGCGAGCAGCGCCAGCGCGTGTTCGAAAAGATCTTGCCCGCGAACACCGAGTATCCGGCGTTCTTGAGCTCGCTGCAGAACGTTGCGAACGCCACGGGCGTGAGCCTGAGCGCCTGGACTCCTCAGGAAGAGACCCCCGAGCAATTCTATTCGCGCGTGCCGATGAAGCTCGAGCTATCGGGCCGGTACCACCAGATCGCGAAGTTTTTCTACGGTGTCGGTCAGCTCGATCGCATCATCAACATGGAAAATATCTCGATCATGGAGCCCAAGCCCGAGGGTGACGACATCGTCGTCAAAACCGAAGTGCTGGCCACGGCCTTCCGCATGCTGAGCGAACCCACGCCCGAGAACACCGACAAGCGCGGCGCGGCCCAGGAGCGGGAAGGCCAATGATCCGCGTTCGATCGTGCGTTGCTCGAGCCCTGGCGCCGCTCGGCGGCGCGCTATTGCTACTCGCCTGCGAGGACGAGATTTCGACCGCTCCGCCGCCCGCCGCCACTCCCCCGGAGGCGACCGCCACGGCCGCGGCCGTCTCGGACGCCGGGGTGCCGAAGGTCGATTTCCAGGAGACCGAGTTCGTCGAGAACGACCGAAGCCGCGATCCATTTCGCGCCAACGCCGGGCTGTTCGTCGAGGAAGTCCGCGGGCGCATCCGCTCTCAGCGCGAGATCGTGCTCGATCATTATGCCCTCGACGAGCTGAAGCTGGTCGGTATCGTGACGCGCATCGAGCCTGCCAAGGCCATGCTCGTCGATCCCACGGGCAAGGGGCACGTGGTGCAGCGCGGCCAATTCGTGGGTCGGCCCGAGGTCGTGCAATCAACCGGCTCGAAGAGCGCCACGTATGAAATCAACTGGCGCGTCGACCGGATTCGGGAGGGAGACATCGTGCTCATACGCGAAGATCCCGCGAACCCCGACGTTCCGAGCGCCACCAAGGTCATACCGTTGCGACCTGAAGGTGTCGGCGCAGATGATGGCGTTGCGCGATCGCTTCAATAAACGCGGCCGCACGCAGCGCCGTGCAGGTGCGCGGAATTTGTGCTGAACGGAGTCGAGACGGTACGCTTGCCGTCGAACGTTGGTCCGCTCACGCGCGGCGTCACTTTCTCGTGAGAAATGAGCATCGGAGCCCAAAAATGAGGTGGAGCTCGTCCCGTCTCTCTGCGACCTGCGCCATGCTGGTCGCTTTCGCCGGATCTACCGCTCACGCGGTCGAACCCAGCGCGAGGTATGCTACTTCGCTGAAACTCGCGGCCGCGGAGCAGCCCCGTGCGGCGCGCGTCACCATCGGGTTCACGTCAGCGCCGACTTACACCGCTCGCCTCGAGCAAAATGGTTTGCGCCTGATCGTCGACGTCCCCAACACCGCGCTGAAAGGTGTGCCGTCTGCCATCACCGATCGGGTCGGCGTCGTCGGCGGCATGATGGTCCAGGCCTTCCGGGGCCAGCGTGGCACCACCACCCGGCTCTTGATTACGCTCGTCGAGCGCGCGAAATACTCGCTGCGTGTCGAGGGGACAAATCTGGTGATCCGTCTCGCACCGGGCAAATCGGGCGTGCTCGATGAGCCGCCAGCGCCGGCTCCCCGCGTCGCACGAAAGGCCGCCGACGTCGGGCGGATCGACGACGTGCGCTTCGCGCGAAACTCGGCCGAGGACCAAGTGGTGATCGAGCTTTCCGAGCTCGAGGGCTTTCAGAAAGAAGAAAGCGTCAACGGCCGAACCCGCCTCGTGCTGCGCGGCGTGCGGCTGCCGAAGGAGCTGGCCCGTACGCTCGACGTCTCTGCGTTCGGCGGTCGAGTTCAACGCATTTCGAGCTTCGCCGATCCGCAGAAGAGCGATCAGGTGATCATCGAAGTGGAAGCGGAGCAAAAGCTTCAGAGTCGGGTGATTCGCTCGGGACGCAGCTTGACCTGGTCCTTTCACACACCCGGCGGTTTGCCGTCTTCGCTGACGGGGCTAGGGCGTGACGGCGGCGCGGCTCGCAAGACGCGAACCGTACACGTCGATCCCGCGATGTCGGGCATTCCGGAGGTGCAGTCGGGGTTCACGGACGTGCGCGAGACGCCTCAGGGCCGCGCAGCGGAGGAACCCAAGGAGCGCGTGGCGATCCCCGAGGACACCGGCGCCTTCACGCCCAACGTGATCGCGCAGCAAGGCGGCCGTTTCACGGGCCGGCGCATCGATCTCGACTTGAAGGACGCCGACATCCACAACGTGCTGCGCCTTCTCGCGGACGTAGGACGCGTGAACATCGTCACCGCGGACAACGTGGCGGGCAACGTCACGATCCGCATGCGCAACGTGCCCTGGGACCAGGCCCAGGACGTCGTGCTGCAGGCCAAAGCGCTGGGCATGGTGCGGCAGGGCAACATGATCCGAGTGGCACCGCTCTCCGATCTCGAAAAAGAGCGAGAAATGGCCATCGCGCGCCGGCAGCAAGAGGTGAAGCTGGCCCCGCTCGAAACGCGGCTCATCCCGGTCAGCTACGCCGAGGCGCAGGACATTCAAGATCGCGCGCGCCCGCTCCTCTCCGACCGCGGCACGATCGCCGTGGACGAACGCACGAACGTGATGATCGCGCGCGACATCGCGGGCAACTTGAATCAAATCGAGGAGCTGACCCGCTCACTCGACACGCAGACCCCACAAGTGCTCGTCGAAGCACGTATCGTGGAAGCCACGAGCCGGTACTTGCGGGACGTCGGCATTCAATGGGGCGGTGACACGACGTTCTCCGCCGCCACCGGCAACCCGACCGGCCTCGCGTTTCCGAACTCGGTCGGCATCGCGGGTGGCGCGAGCGACTCGGATACGCCGACCGCAGGTCTGAGCCCGTTCACGAACACCGTGTCCAACCCGAACTTCGCGGTGAACCTGCCGGCCACGGTGGGTACCGGCGCTGGTGGTGCGATCGGCCTGACCTTCGGCTCGATCGACAACACCATCAACCTTGCGGTTCGACTCTCGGCCGCAGAGTCGAGCGGTATGCTGCGCATTCTCTCGAGCCCGCGCATCCTGACATTGGACAATCGCGAGGCGCGCATCGCGCAGGGTACGTTGATTCCGTTCTCTCAGATCAGCGCGCAAGGTGTGCAGACGACGTTCCAGGAAGCCAAGCTGCAGCTCCTGGTACGTCCGCACGTGACGGCCGACGGCAGCGTGAGCATGCACGTCAAGATCAACCGCGACGAGCCCGACTTCAACCAGACGTCGGCGCGCGGCGATCCGACGATCTTGAAGCGTGAGGCCGAGACGGATCTGCTGGTGATGGACGGTCACACCGCGGTGATCGGCGGCATCTTCACGCGCAATACGGGACGCAACCTGGACCAGGTGCCGTTCTTCGGTGATATCCCGCTGATCGGTCTGCTCTTTCAGCGGCGTCGCGCCAGCGACACGCGCGGCGAGCTCGTGATCTTCCTCACGCCACGCATCGTGAACCGAGCTGAAGCGCTCGGACGGTAGCTAAGGACAGACCGCGCCTCGCGCGATCCAGGTTTGGATTTCGTGGAGCGCGTCCAGAGTCAGGGCCGAACGGTTGGGATCGGCGGCGCGAGCCAGGAGCGGCATGCCTTCTCCGCGTACGAACCAATCGCGCAGGCGGATGCGCTCTTCCTCGGACGCAACCCGGGTTTCGCCCTCTGGGAGCCGCGAGCGATAAATGGGGGTGCAAGCGGCTCGGCGCACGCGCTCATCGGGCGTGAGCTGCTCGTCCGGCGGTGATTCGAAGTTCGCGGAGCGTAAGAGCAGCTTGTAGAGCAGGTAGCTGTTGCCGGGACGCCCTGCGTCGATGAGCGGCATTTGCACGCCCATGCGCGCAGGGTTCACGAGCGGTACGCCGCCGCTCGGACCGATCTCCGCTTGGTGCGCGACGCGGCCAATCGCGGTTTCACGCAGGGCCGGGATGCTCGCCAGGTTCAAACCCATACGTGGCACACCGACACACTCCTGGTTGTTGTCGAGCGCCTTACCCGTTGCACACGCGCTCGGATCCGGTTCTGCGTTATGACATCCGAACCGCGCACAGCCGCTGACTTGCAGACGTCGAACGACGTCCTCACAAGTGGGTTCACACGCCGGTTGAAGCGCCGCGCTTTGCGCAGAGGTGAAGAAGCTGAAGCGAAGCGGAACGGGACCTTCGCCGAGCGGCGCCGAGTCGAAAGCCCGAAACCCGAAAGGGGAGCTCGAGCTCGGCTGTGTGAGCTCGACGGTATACAGCGTATTCGGTTGAAGCGGCTCGCTCGGGAAGTAGCGCAGCACTCGCTCCACGACATCGTATTCCGGCAGTAAAAACACTGGAATCTGCGGATCGCCGGGATACACCAGCAGCGATTGCCGAACCGCCGTGGCGTGCGCCAGGTGGCGATCGAAGCGCAGCTCGATGGGCGCGTCGAACGGAACCCCGCAAGCAGGGTCCGTCGACGAAACACATTGCACGCCCTCTTCTGCGCTCGGGTACGTGGCGAGAACCCGGAGCGGCGGACCTACCGAGCTCTGGAGCTCGGGCGTCCCCTGATCACAGCCAAAACATGCCAGAAACCCAACGCAACC
>DATHEN010001186.1:0-3290 GCA_035318565.1 Polyangiaceae bacterium | reverse complement strand
ATGCCGCAGTTCGGGTGGCAGCCGCAGTTGAGCTGGCCCCACTCCTTGTCCGGCCCGTCGAGCAGATCCACGACGTTGCCGAAGGGCGAGAGCGCCGACAGCGGGAACCAGTCGCGGTGGGGGCTCGTGACGCCGGTCTGCTTGGCGACGTCGTGCGCGAGGTGGCTCAGCGTGTAGCGCTGCTTTTCGCGGAGCTCGTCCGAAATGTCTTCGTCTCGGCCCGTGAAGCTCACCGGTTGAAACGAAACCACCGTGACTTTATCGGCATTGTCGATGGCGAATTGTACGATCTGACCGACCTGATCGTCGTTGACTCCGCGCACCACGGTCACCACGAGCACGACGTCGATGCCGGCTGCAGCCAGATTTTCGATCGCGCGGAGCTTCACGTCGAACAGATTTCCGACCTTGCGGTGGCTGTTCGCTTCGTTCGTGACCCCGTCGAACTGCAAGTAACAGAGCCGGAGACCGGCGGCCTTCGCGGCCACACAAAACTCGGGGTCTTGCGCGAAACGAATGCCGTTCGAAGCGCACTGCACGCAGAAGTAACCGACTTCGCGCGCATGTTCGATGGCCTTCAGAAAATGCGGGCTGAGCGTGGGCTCACCGCCTGAAAATTGCACGCTCATTTGCCGGCGCGGGACCACGCGCAGACTGTCATCGAGGATCTTGGTGATCTCGTCCCATTCGAGCTCGTGCACGTAGCCGACCTGATTCGCGTCCATGAAGCACGGGTCGCACATCATGTTGCAGCGATTGGTCAGATCCACCGTGAGCACGGAGCCGCGGCCGTATTTGACCGAGGAGCTGCCGTGGTTGCGTAGCGAGCCGGCGATGGCCTCGAAGTCACGACCCGGAAACAAATTTTCGATGCGCGCGAGAAACGCGGGATCGATGCTCATCACGTCCTCGAAAGCGCCGTGTTTGGGGCACTCCTTGGTCATCAGGACGCGGCCATCGCGCTCCACGATGTTCGCGCGAATCTCGCCCGGACGCTCGTTCAGGTACACGGACAGATCTTTCTCTCCGGTAAGCACCGCCGAGCGCACTTCCTTCACGCACTTCGGACACAGGGAATCAGTCTGCCGTGGCCAGCCGAGTGCCGGAAAAGTGCGCTCTTTCTTGCGTTGCAGCGGCGCGGGAGCCCACTTCGGCTGAAATCGAGCGCCCGGAAAGCGTTCGCCGTACGCCCTGAGCAAGGGCCAGACACGGTCGGCCGTCTTGCTGAGGACACCTTCGGTTCGCGCCACGAGTCGGTGAACGGTGGAGGACATCGAAGGCCAGGATACACCGTGCGTCGGCAGCGCGTCTCGCAGCCGGCGCTCATACATCACGATCGTGCGGAATTTTCAGAATGGCCCAGGCGCGGCGCAAACAGGCAGCACAATGAGCACTCTAGCGAGGAATTCCGCCACAACGCGGCAGCGCGACTTCACGTTGACGGTGCTACGATGCCCGCAGGAATGCTGGTTGCTGGCGCCGAACCGCTGCTCATACTGAGCGACGTCCATCTCAATTACAACGGTTCGCAGGGCACCGGCGAGCACTTGGCTCTGCTCACGCGCCGCTCGCAGGGAGCAGAACTGGTTCTGGCGGGGGATATCTTCGACCTTTCGCGCGAGTCACCCGGTTACGATCCAGCGGAAGCGATCGCGAGCTTGCTCCGCCATCATCACGACGTGCGCGCAGCATTTCGCGATCACCTGAGCGCGGGGCATCGGGTCAGCTTGATCGCCGGCAATCATGACGCTGCAGTGGGTGAGGAGCGCCTCCGAAAGGCCCTGCTGGCAACGCTCGACGTGCAATCCGATGCTCGGCTCGAGCTGTACCCGTGGTTCATCCGCCGCGGCGGCGTGCACATCGAGCACGGCCACCTGTACGATCCGGACAACGCCCCCTCTCACCCGCTCGCGACGTGGTCGTATTCCACGGAGCCGCTCGGCATCGCGCTCACACGGCGGTTTCTGGCGCCCAGTGGCGCGCTGCAGCTCGCGCACGCGCATGAAACGACGCCTGTCCGCGGGCTGATACGCGCCTACGAGCTGTTCGGCGCGCGCGCTCCGCTGGTAGTCGCTCAGTACTTCGCCACGGCGATCCGTCTGTGTTTGGAAGCGGGCCGGCAAGAAGCCTTGACCGAGGAGCGCGAGCGGGGACGAAACGCGCTGCCGCGTTACGCGGAGCTCACGGGCGTGCCGCTACGAGCGCTGGCCGAGCTCGTGCGCGCGGGCGCGGAACCGACGCACCACCGCTTTACGGACACGTTCATGCGACTGTACTTCGACCGCGTGGTCGCCACGCTGTCTCTGCTCTTCGGTGCCAGCACGTTTGCCCTTCGCAAGAGCCCCGTGGCCGCCGCCGTCACGGCCCTCTCGGGGACGTACTTGGGCGCCTCGGTGAAGCGCGGCAAGAGCCGCTACAGCGGTGTCATCGAGCAGCGCTTACGCGACGCCGCCGGGTACGTCGTGCGAATCACGGGCGCGGAGCTCGTCATCTTCGGACATACGCACAGCGAAGACGACGCGCCCTGCTACCTGAACTCCGGCTCCTTCGGCTACGCGCGCAACAAAGCGCGTCCATACATCTGGATCGAGCCCGGGCGCAGCGCCGAACGCCGGCACTTTACGGCTTGATCACCTGAGTGCCCGGAGGCGGCCTGAAGTCGAACTCTCCAGGAGGCGGCTTCCTGTTCACTTCCGGCCGCACGAAATCGAAGCGGTTCTTGTTGCCCTGCGCGTCCAGCATCAACACGCGGCGCACCTGATAGGTTCCGCCGTCCACGTACAGCAGGATCTTCTGGTAAGCGGGCGTTGGCTCGCGCGGCAGGCCGAGCAGGACGTGCCCGCCCTCGAACTTCATACGCGCTGCATCGAGCTTCTCGAACTTGAAGGACTTCTTGAGAATGCCGCCGCCGATCAGAAACGAGAGCGCAGCGGGATACTGACTCTTGTCCATCTGCTGCTCGTACATCTGCTTGTTGTCGGCTTCGTACACCTTGATGTTCTTGCCATCGGAAACGACACGATTGCCGTTGGTGTAGCGCCAGCTCATCTTGCCGGGCTTCTCGAAGATCACCTGACCCTTGCTGTCCTTGGTGCGGTTGTAAGCGCGCACCCAGAAGCGCTGCTCGAAGCCCGACTTGAAGGTCTTGGTCTTGTCGTAAAAACTCTGCACGCGATCGACGAGCTCGTTCGCAGACAGTTCCGGCGCCGGCTTCTTCGGAGGCGCGGGGGTCGCGGGCGCCGCTGGCTTGGCGGTCTGAGCGAATGCCGACGGCTCGTTTCTCATGAGCG
>DATHEN010001185.1:0-2224 GCA_035318565.1 Polyangiaceae bacterium | reverse complement strand
GGTGACCGGACTGCGCGGCATCGCCAGCAGCGAGGGCGTGGTGATCGCGGCCGGTGGAGGCGGCAAGAGCAAGACCGCCCTGCAGATGATCGGCCTTTTGTGCCTGATCATCGGCTACCCGTACCACTTGACCCTCGGCTTCATCGATCTGGGCGTGGTGGATCTGGTGCAAGTGGGTCGCTGGCTGATTTACGTCTCGCTGGTGTTCTCGATCACGAGCGCCCTCGAATACGTGACGCTGTTCGCAGAAGCCGTGGAAGCCAAGGAGCGGCGCAGCCGCGGCTCCTGAGCGGCAGGCCGAGATTTCCAGGCTGTAATTGCGGGCGGATCCGACTACGGTGGCCCCCGAGCGCCCCCATGAACCCGTATTTTCGTCGTTTTGCCCGTATTTCGTTGGCTTCTTCTCTGCTCCTGGCAGCGCTTTTTCCGGCCTGCGCCAAGCGCGGCGAAGGGGACCGCTGTGATGCCACCAACGCAGGCAATGACGACTGCGAAAACGGCCTGGTGTGCATAGCCGCCAGCGACCTGGACGGCGTGACCGATCGCTGCTGCCCTCCGGAAGGCTCGCAAGGTTCCTGCCTGTTCCGCACGGGCGGCACAGGCGGCAACGGTGGGACGACAGGCGATGACGCGGCTGCCGGAACGGGTGGCTCGGCCGGCGGTGCCGGAGGACCCAGCTGCCAGTACACGAGCGACTGCGTGCTGGGGCAAGTGTGTGGTCCGAGGGGCACCTGCCAAGCCGAATGCCGAACGGATCGGGACTGCACGTCCGGCGGCGTATGCAGCGCTGGCGCGTGCGTGGACGCTTCGGCCGGAACCGGCGGTGACGCAGGCAGCGGCGGTACCAGCGGTAACGGCGGTTCGGCTGGCGATGACGGCAGCGCCGGCCAGCTTGACGAGGGCGGCACGGGCTGAAACGCTGGCGGCTCGCGCATGCCGCAAGTGTCCGAGCTCACCAGTTACGCGCAGCAGGCGCTCCTGTTGTCATTGGTCGTGTCGCTGCCCGTCGTGGGCGCGGCTGCGGTGATCGGCCTCGTCATCGCAGTGCTGCAGGCGGCGACCCAAGTGCAGGACATCACGCTCTCCCATCTACCCCGCCTGATCGTCGTGGCCGTCGTGCTCGCCATCGCCGCCCCCTGGATGGGAGCGCAGATCGCCGCGTTCGCCGCCCGCATGTTTGCCCTTGGCTAGAGCTTCTGGCCGCACGCAGGCGGTGTTTGCACCCGTCGATGTCCGCGCCGGGCGCGCGCTCGGCGCGAGGCTGCGAGTCGCTGGCCGGGTCGTGGAGAGCACGGGCCGAGAGATCTGGCTCGCCGACCACTGCGCGACGCTGGCCTTGAGCCTCGAAGCGGACGCTGCCGTCGCGCGCGGGGCCTGGCTGCTCGTGGAGGGTCGGCTACACGAGGGCGCGCTCTTCGACGCCAAGGTCGTCGAGCAGCACGTACCTCGAGAGCCCGGTACGTCTCCCGAAACCCAGCGCCTCTTGTGGCAGGGCGTGGGCCGTCACCTCGAGCAACGGGCGCGCGGCCTGGACGCGGTGCGCGCCTACTTCGCGGCCGAGCATTTCTGCGAAGTGGACACGCCGCTGCGCGTGCGCACGCCAGGCTTGGACGTGCACGTCGAGGCGCTGTCCGCAGCGGACGGTTATCTGATCACGTCCCCCGAGTTTCACATGAAGCGCCTGCTCGGCGCGGGCATGCCGCGGATTTTTCAGCTCGTGCACGCGAGCCGCGCCGACGAAGCGGGCCCCCTGCACGAGCCCGAGTTCATGATGCTCGAGTGGTACCGCGCCTTCAGCGACTCGAACGCGATGCTGCGCGACACCGAACAAATCGTGCGCGCGGTGGTTCGAACCGTAAACGGGGGAGCCGCGCTCAGCTTGCCGGGCGGCGCGCTACTGGACGTCGAACCGCCTTACGAACGGCTCAGCGTGCGCGAGGCATTTGCACGCTATGCCGGAGTGGCCGACGCCGTCGAGCTCGCGAACCGCGACGAGAACCGCTATTTCGAGCTCTTGGTCGGCAAGGTGGAGCCGGCGCTGGCTCGCTGGAACCGGCCCGTGTTCCTGTGCGAATACCCGCTCCGTCACGCGTCGCTCGCGCGCGCGGCGCCGCACGACCCCAGCGTTGCCGAACGCTTCGAGCTTTACGCTGCCGGGGTCGAGCTGTGCAACGGCTTCGCAGAGCTCACCGACCCGGACGAGCAGCGCGCGCGCTTCGAGCGC
>DATHEN010001184.1:0-4921 GCA_035318565.1 Polyangiaceae bacterium | reverse complement strand
GATGGATCCCTCTACGCCGCCCGGCCCGAATCGGCAAACGGCGTGGCGAACCGCACCTGCTCAGTGCAGGTCTCACACACTGTGGAGCTCTTGACGTGTCGTTCTGCGCAAGAACGCCTCATGTCCAGCCCCGAGCGAGTTCGAGTTTCACGCAAGCTCTAGCGTGGTTTGAGTTTTGCTTCGTTGCCAGTTCTTTCGAACGGCGTAATCCGTGCGTACTCGTTTCCGGTGCGGTCGGCGTCGCTCGCGATTTCCTTGGAGTTGAGCGTGAATTGCAAGCTGTCGGCGCTGGCTGTGGGCTTTGGGGTGATGGCTTGGGGCAGCCTGGCGCGCGCGCAGGACGATCCGCCTCCCGCGAATTACACGGTGGATGGGGCACAGGGACCCATCACCGGTAGCACGCGGGTCATCGGCCTCGGTGGTGCGTTCGTGGCGATCGCCGAAGGCATGCCGGGGGTGGCGGCCAATCCCGCTTCGGTCGCGGTGCGCTCGCCGTACTCGTGGAACCGGATGGACGTCGGCTTCGGCGTGGACTTCGCGATTGGTTCCTGGTTGCCCGACACCGACTTCTTGAATCAGGGCGATGCTCCGGAAGATGACGGAGAAGAAGAGGCGGAGGTCGAGCAGCGCTCGCTCTTGTTCGGCTCGGTCGGCTTGACGCTCCACTACGACCACGCGGGTTTCGGCATCAGCGCCGAGGGACAGCGTCAGGGGTTGCGGCGCTCGGAGGACACGTCCGCAGGCCTGGCTCCGACGGATCTAGCCGGCAATTTCGGTATCGTGCACGCAAGCGTTGCCTACGGCTTCGACGCCGGCCAGCTCGTGATCGGAGCCGGACCGCGCGTCACCGGCGTCGGCCTCAGCGGGGGGTCGTCCACATCCGGGATCTTGAGTGTGGCTGGCGTGGGCTTTCAGGGTGGCGTGATCTTCAAACCCACGAACCACCAGTTTCGCATCGGTGCTGCCTTCAAGTCCGCCGTGACCCCAGCGCTCGACTCCGAGCAGAGCGGCACGGCGGAAAGCGCCTACCGAACGAGCGCGATTCGGCTGCCATGGCAAGCTTCGCTGGGGTTTGCGTATCAGTTCGGTCCGCGCCGGCTGAACCCGCCGTTTTTCAGCGCGGAAGCGCAGGTCATGACGCTCGAGTACCAGCTCGAGAAGAAACAAGCCGCGCGCAAGCGTGAAATCGAAGCCGCGAAGCGTGTGGTGCAGCGGGCTCCGACCGCGGAGAATCGGCGCGGCCTCGCCGCTCTCGAAAAGCTCCACGAAAAGGAGGAGGAGGCAGAGGAGCGTCTGATCGAAAAGCGCATCGAGCAAGCCGAAGAGCGCTTGAAGGAAGAGTATTTCTCGCGCCCGCGTGCGTACGTGCTGCTCACCACGGAGCTACTCATGCTGGGAGATAGCTCCGATAGCGTTGGTTTCGGCTCGTACTATGGAAGCCGTAGCCGGGTAACGCTCTCGGGCCACAACTTGACGCTGTCTCCGCGAGTGGGCCTCGAGAGCGAAGTCATCCAGAACTGGCTGAAGTTGCGCGCGGGAAGTTACCTGGAACCCGCACGTCTCGACACGGCGAAAGATCGCATCCATGGCACGTTCGGCTTCGAAGTGAAGCTGTTTCGCTGGAACGTGTTCGGCCTGATTGGCGACTTCGACAGCTGGACGGCGTCTGCCGCCGTGGACGGCGCCAGGGACTACCTGAGCACGTCGTTCACGGTCGGGTTTTGGCACTGACGAGCCAGGTGAGCGGTACCGTCAAGAGCCCGGCGCTCCTCGCGTCGAAGTAGTGCCCGGTTTTCGCGAGCGCAAAAAACTGCGCGTCCAGGCCGGCTTTCGCGAGTCGCTGTGCGCTTTGCTTGAGCTTCCCGGCGCTGCGATCGCGCTCGCCGGCCACGAAGGCGATGCGCGTCACTTGCGCGCGCCGGAGATCCGCCGCACTGACGGAGACGCTGGCGTTTACGATCATGAGTCGCTGGAACGTGCCCGGCTGCTTCAACGCGATGCGCAGAGCTGCCGTGGCGCCCATCGAATAACCGATCAGCGTGCGCGGCTCTGCGGCGATGGCTGCGCCGTGCTCGGCGCTGGCCGCCTCGCTGGAGGCCGTGATGGCTTTGATGAGCTTGTTGGCGTCACCGGTCCACATGGCGCCGCTCGCGCCGCAGGCGACCGGGCCGGGCGGACAGAGCAGCCATGCCGAGCGAGTGCCCGGTTCGAAGACGGGGCACTCGTACTCGGGCAAGGCGCACATTCCGTGCAGAAAGACCACGAGCGGCGCCGGTTGCCCGGGTTTGCGCGGCGCGTGCAGCAGGGCTGGTCTGCGTGAGCCGAAGTCGAGCCGCTCGGACGGGCGCGCCGGCTCGTCTGGGTCGGCAGACAACGCCCCAGCACCGAGCAGATTCGCGACCCCGAGCAGCGAAATCAGAACCCGGCGGCGCACGTTGGGAGCGTAGCGTGCGCGAGGCGTCCCGTCCCGTGTAACCCAGGGCAGGCTTTCACCGTATCTTCATACCAAGGGAGCAAAGATGCGCTGGTTTTTCGGATTTAGAGCGTTACCTCTATTCGTGTTGGTTGCGGCTCTGGGGCTCTGGGTCGCAAGTTGCAATCGGGGCCGGGCGACGGCCAAGCCGGCAGTGCAGAGCAGCGAGGGGAGCGTACGGCCGAACGCGAGCGCGAAGCGCGAGGTGGCGATCTTGGCGGGTGGATGCTTTTGGGGCATGCAGGACATCCTGCGCGGCATTCCCGGCGTAATCGAAACGGACGTGGGCTACGCCGGCGGGAGCAGCGCGGCGCCGTCTTACGATCAGGTGAAGAACGGACGCACTGGGCACGCGGAATCGGTGCGCGTCGTGTTCGATCCGACGCAGCTTTCGTACGCAGACCTGCTCGAAAAGTGGTTCTTCCGCATGCACGATCCGACGACGGAAAATCGTCAAGGCAACGACGTGGGCACGCAGTACCGTTCGGCGATTTTCGTCACGTCGGCGGAACAGAAATCCGTAGCCGAGCGCGTGAAGCAAAGAGTCGCTCAGAGCGGTAAGTGGCAGGGTCCGATTGTCACTGAAATCGTGGCCGCTGGGCCGTTCACGCCGGCGGAGGACTACCATCAAGACTATCTGCAGAAAAATCCCGGCGGCTACACCTGCCACTACCTGCGGGATTGACTACTTTTAGTGCAGCGCTCAGCGGTGTTTGACGTCTACGACCAGACGCGCCGGCGCGGAGAGCTCCAATACCCGATAGCGATTCGGGGAAGCCAGACCGAAAACCCAGGTCACGTGCGCTTCGAAGTCACACGTCTGTTCGAGCTCCTTCAGAGCCGTGAGGTCGAGCTGCCGCTCGCGTTCGGCAACCAGGCCCTTGCCTTCGCTGTCGTGCGCGTCCGCCGGTGTCATGCGCACCTCGAGCCATGCATCGCCGGCGACAGCCGTGGGATCACCGGACCCGCAGCGGCGCACGGGCTTGTCGACGTACTCCACGTGATAGCCCGGCACCAAGCCGTCGAACTCGAAGACCACGCGATCGAAGCCGGCATGCCGCGCTGAACGCACGCTGCTGAGCCGGGTGGGCGCTTGCGTGTCGCGCTTCACGTCGACGATGCCGAGCGTGCCGCGGAATTCACCGGCGTGAACGTCCGGGGTCGCACTGACTGCGGGCGCGAGCTGTTTGCCCGGTGCGGGTGTGGCAGGAGGCGGTGAAGGGACGACTGGCGGATTCGCGCTTTTCTTTGGCTCGGATCGACAGCCGCCGCAGCCGAGAGCGCCGCAGACACCGACGCCCAATGCCAAAGCGTGCAAGGAGTGCGAGCGAGAGAGCATGCGTGGAGTCCTACTCGATCAGCGAGCGGCGGGCGCATACCTGGCCACGTATTGGCGCACGGGCACTTTGCGAGCTCTCCTACTCTCGGGGATGGGCAGCAGAGAGACTCGCGAGCTTGTGTCCGTAGCTGCCGGACTGGACTCGATCGAGCCTGCCGTCTTCGAACGTCAGGTATTGAATGAAGCGCTGGCGGCCGAAGTCATAAGTCCATTCTTCGATGGTGACGTCGATGGTCCGCTCCACGGTCCTCCAGCAACGTTGGCCGCCCTGGCAGGGCACGGGCACGCTATGACGCACCGTGCGAACTTCGATGCGGCGTGTCGTGGCGTCCGGCTCTCCGCAGACCGAACGCACCTGGTACGTGGAGTCGCCGCTCGACACGATGCGATTTTTGCAGCTCAAGCTGTCAGCCTGGGCGTTTCCGACGAACAGCAGGCAGGCCGCGGCAGCCGTGAGCATCGCCTGCTTTAGAACCTTGGAGCGCATTGGCAATAATCCTTTTCGAGGCGCTGTAAGTAGCGGCTCGAGGGTAGCAGAGCAACGGCTGCCGAGCTGGTGCTCCCCCGGTTCGGGCAGGACTGACGTCTCCGCAGCGGTCGATGGGTTGCGATCGAGACAGGGCCGTCCCGCATTGCCCGGAAATACGGGGGCGATCTGGTGTTCAATCCACCTCGGTCGCTGCTCGGATGTATCCAATGAGAAACGTTTGTTGCGCTCTGGTTGCTCTAACGATGCCATTTGCCATCGCGTGCGGTAGCTCCACACCTGACGGCACCGGAGGAGCGGGCGGAAGTGCCAACACGTGCAGCGGGCGCACGCTCGAAAACGGCAGCTTCAAGCTCACGCACAACGGGGTGGAGTACGGCTACGACGTGCACTTGCCGCCCGGCTACGACGGCACCAAAGCCACGTCACTGATTCTGAACTGGCACGGCCTGACCTCGAACGCCGCCCAACAGGCCGGCTTTTCCGCGATGAATCCCGTGGCGGACGCCGAGGGGTTCATCGTGGTTTATCCGAACAGTCCGAACGCCGCGTGGAACGCCGGCACGTGCTGCGCGTTCAACGACACCACGCGCGATGACGTCGGTTTTGCGCGCGCGCTAGT
>DATHEN010001183.1:0-3343 GCA_035318565.1 Polyangiaceae bacterium | reverse complement strand
AGCGGCGCCGCTTCCCCCTGTCCGATCCGCCCGCGCTCGTCCCGGAGCTGGATCAGCAATCCTTCCCGCATCGGCCACGAGCGCTGCGCATTGCGCGGCGCTCTGCCGGCCGCGGTGCGGTACGGCAGCACGTGCAAGGCCGTCAACTTCATGTCGGGATGTGTCCGGATGACGCGATCCCGAGCGCGAACAGCACGCCGAAGATGACCAGCAGCTTGGCGGTGCCCACCAGCGTTTGGTTGAGTGGCGCGCCGTGATCGCGCATCAAGTTGCGCAGCAAGAGAATACCGGCCGGCAAGGTCAGCAGCGGCAAGAGCACGGTCAAAGCGAGGCGTCCGCTCAGCACCAGACTCGCCGGCACGAGATACGAGAGCCCGAGCAGCACCGCGTACTGGGCGATGCCCGCCTTTCTGCCGAAGCGCACGGCGAGTGTTCGCTTGCCGGCGCGCACGTCCGTTTCACGGTCGCGCACGTTGTTGACCACGAGAATGTTCGTGGCCAGCGCGCCCACGGGCACGGCGGCCCACACGGAAAGCTCCGGCACCCGACCCGTTTGCACGAACGCGGTGCCGCACACGGCGACGAAGCCGAAGAAGATCATCACGAACACGTCACCGAGTCCGTGATACCCGAGCGGATATGGGCCGCCCGTGTAGGCGATCGCCGAGGCAATCGACAACAGCCCGATCACGATGATGGCCGGGCCCGCCACGCCGGTCAGGTACACGCCGCACGAGAGCGCCAGCCCGAACACGACGAGCATGCCGTGACGCATCTGCCGAGGCGTCAAAAGGCCGGCTTGCACCGTGCGCGTCGGCCCCAGGCGCTCGCTGGTATCCGCGCCCTTTTCGTAGTCGAACACGTCGTTAGCGAAGTTCGCGCCGATCTGCAGCAGCAGCGCACCGATGAGCGCCGCGAGCGCGGGACCCCAGCGCACGCCCTCTCCAGCGAACGCGCAGGCCGTGCCCACGAAGACGGGAACGGCCGCTGCGCCGAGTGTGGCGGGCCGCACGGCCATCCACCACGCGCGCGCCGAGCCCGGCAGAGCCGGCGACGGAGCGGCCCCGGCCAGCTCGCTCATGGCGATGAACCCACGATGCCGGCGAGGGCACTCGGGTTTTCGAGGATCACGTTGTGCCCCACCCCCGCTACGCTGTGCAGCGTGCTTTCCGGCAAGAGCGCGTGCGCGGCGCTAGCCAGGCTCGAAAACCGTTCATCGAGCGCGCCCGTGACGAGATCCACCGGCAGCGCGAGCTCGGCGAGGGCCGGCCAGTAGCTCGGCATTTCGGCCAGGCCCGTGCTGCGCAGAGAAAGACACAAGCCCGCCGCGGAGTGACGCAGGCGCTGCTGGCGCTGCAGCTCGCGGACGCGCTCGGGAAGTGCGGCCTGACTGGCGAACAAGGGCTGATTTTGCCACGCCTCGACGAATGCGGGCACCCCTTCACTTTGGATGAGCGCGCACCATTCAGCGTCGGAGGCGCGGCGCTGTTCGCGCTCGGCGGAGGTCTGAAGTCCCGGATGCACGCCGATCAGCGTGGCACGCGCCACGAGCTCCCGGTGGCGGACCGCGAGCCCGAGCGCGATGCGCGCGCCGAGCGAGTAGCCGATCAGGTGAACCGGGGGCAGGGCATGCTGCACGAGCGCCGCCGCCAGACGGTCGACCTCGCCTTCGAAACGCTCCGTGGACGGCGTCTGGTGGTCTTGCTCCGGATCGTGCCCGATCAAAGCCGGCGCGAACACGCGCATGCCCAGCGGGCATTGCTCGATCAGCGGCTGAAAATTGCGCGGGCTACCCGTGAACCCGTGCAAGAAAACCAGCGCGGTCATCTGGGCGGGCTGTCCGGTCCCGAGTTCCCGAGCCGGGCCTGCAGGCGTTCGGTGATGGCGTCGAGCAGCGCCGTGGTGCTGCGTCCGCTCACACGAACCTCGATAACCCGCGTGCCCGTGGCCTGGCGACGCAGCGCCGCGCGCAGCTCGGTGAGCGTGCTCACCTGCGTGTGCTGGATGCCGTAGAGCTGGCTCGCGTGCTCCAGCGGCAGCCCGTGTGGGGTCAGCCAGGCTCGCGGATCGGGCGCGCTGGGACCCGAGCCGCGCAGGATCGGGAGCTGCTCGAAGATACGTCCGCCGTCGTTGTTCAGCACCACGAGCGTCAGCGGTCGCTCGAGCTCGCGCGCCGCGTACAAACCGCCCACGTCGTGCAAGAAGCTGACATCGCCCACGAGCAGCGTGGTCTCACGGTCCGCAGCGCTAGCCACGCCGGCGGCGCCCGACACCAGCCCGTCTATCCCGTTCAGGCCGCGCTGTGTGCACACGCGCAGCGCACGCTTCTCTCCCTGGCAAAACCAATCGAGCTCACGGATCGGCAAGCTGTTGCCCAGGCACAGCACGGACCCGATCGCCAGTGAACCGACCACCTCGCGCACGGCCACCGCTTCAGTGAGCTCCGCGTCCCTGCCGAGCTCCTCGTCTACCGCTTGCCAGACGATCCGGTTGGCGCGCGCCCAGAACTCGGACCAACGGTTCGGCGCGCGCGGCTGTTCGCGGAAGCGCGCGCACAGGCTGGCCACCGCCGCGCCCGTGCCGCCGCGCACGATGGCGCTGGCCTGGCCGGATGGATCGGGCCAGTCGTAGGGTGCGAATACGAAGCGCGTCGCTTCCGGGCACGTGAGCAGGAACTGCTCGTACGCCGAGGACGTCGGGGGGCGGCCGAATTGCAGGATCAGCTCGGGGCGCGCCTGCGAAAGCACGGAAGCGCTCCGACACAGCCAATCGAAGCCGTCGCACAGCGCGGGGTCCGGCTCGCTCGCGAAGCGCACCTGACTTGCTGTCTCGCTCAGGATCGGAAAACCGGTGAGCTTTGCCAGCTCCAGCAGCGCCGCCGGATCCACGCTCGCGTTGGCATCGTTCAAGGGTAGCGGGCCGCACACGATGAATCCGCGCTCGGTGCCGCGGCAGGCGCTCGCCACGGCATCCAGCACACGCGGGGCTGGGAGCACGCTCGGGCCCTCCGCGGCCAGGGGTTGGCTCTTTGCGATGCGTCGAACGCGGTCCGCGAGCTCGAGCTCGTCTGCCGACTCGGGTGCGCACGGCTCCAGGGGTTTTCTGGCGCGCGCGTTCACGTGCACCGGGCCGGGCAGAGGAAAGCGCGCGGCGTGCACCGCCTGAGCCATCGAGCGTCGAAGGCCGTAGAGCGCCGCCTCGCTTTCATCGGGCAAGCCGAGATCCGTGAAGCTTCGCACCAGCGAGCCGAAGAGCTTCACTTGATCGAACGTCTGGGCGGCGCCACATGACTGCAGCTCGTACGGACGGTCGGCGCTAATCACGATCAACGGCGTGCCCGAGA
>DATHEN010001182.1:0-5203 GCA_035318565.1 Polyangiaceae bacterium | reverse complement strand
ATCCGTTGACGGCGTGACGATCGCTCTTCGCACCAAGCCGCAACGCAAAACCCTGATTGTCGTCGGCAACGGCATGGTCGGACACCGCTTTTGCGAGCGGCTGGTCGAGTACGACAAGGAAGGCGCCTACGAGATCGTCGTGTTCGGCGATGAGCCGCGCCCGGCCTACGACCGCGTTCACCTCACCAGCTACCTGGGCGGCAAGACCGTCGAAGAGCTCACGCTGGCCGACAGCGCCTGGTACCGGGACAACGGCATCGCCCTGCGCACATCGACGCGCATCGCCAGTATCGACCCGCGCGCGCGCGCCGTCGTCACCGCCGACGGCGAACGCCTGGAGTACGCCAAGCTCGTGCTCGCGACCGGCTCGAGCGCCTTCGTTCCGCCCATGGAGGGCGTTCAGAAGCAGGGCGTCTTCGTTTACCGCACGATCGAGGATCTGGACGCGATCGCGGCCTACGCCGGACGCGCTCGGCGCGCCGCGGTGCTCGGAGGCGGCCTGCTCGGACTCGAAGCCGCCAAGGCCGTGCACGATCTCGGCCTCGAAACTCACGTCGTGGAATTTGCTCCGCGTTTGATGCCGCGCCAGCTCGATGGCCGCGGCGCGAACCTGCTCAAGAACCGGGTGGAGGCGCTCGGTGTCAGGGTGCTGCCCGGGAAGAACGCGACGCGCGTGCTCGGCGGGGATGCGATCGAGGCGCTCGAGTTCGCCGACGGTGAGACTCTCGAAGTGGACATGCTGGTGGTGTCGGCCGGCATCGTGCCGCGCGACGAGCTGGCGCGCGCCGCCGGGCTCTCGATCGGACCGCGCGGCGGAATCGAAGTCGATGACGCGATGCACACGAGCGACCCGGACATCTACGCGATCGGCGAGGTCGCGCTCCACGCCGGCAGCGTGTACGGCCTGGTCGGACCCGGTTACGCGATGGCGGACGTCGTCGCCAAGAATCTGACCGGGCAGAGCGAACGCTTCGCCGGAGCGGACCTGTCCACGAAGCTGAAGTTACTCGGCGTTGAAGTGGCAAGCTTCGGCGAAGCCTTCGCGGACACCGTGACCGGCCGCTCGATCGTGCTCGAGGACCTCGTCCAGGGCGTCTACAAGAAGCTCGTCTTGAGCGAAGACGGCAAACGACTGATCGGCGGCATGCTGGTCGGCGATGCCGCGCGCTACATGGAGTACCTGAGCTTCGCGCGCGGCGACGCGCCGCTGCCAGATTCGTCCGAGGAGCTGCTCATCGGGGTCAAACCCGGCGCCGGCAGCGCTCCCCTTGCCTTGTCCGACGCCGCCCAGGTTTGTTCCTGCAACAACGTCACCAAGCGCGACCTGCTCTGCGCGATCCGCGAGCGCAACCTGACCGACGCCGGCGCGCTCAAATCGTGCACGAAGGCCGGTACCGGCTGCGGCGGATGTATGCCGCTCGTGACGGACCTCCTCAACGCAGAGCTCGCGGCCATGGGCAAGGCGGTGCGCCCGCGGCTCTGTGAACACTTCGACTACAGCCGGCAGGAGCTGTTCGAGATCGTCAAGGTCTGCGGCTTCGAGCGTTTCGAAGACGTCATCAAGAACCACGGTAGCGGGCTCGGCTGCGAGATCTGCAAACCTGCAGTCGCGTCGATCTTCGCGAGCTTGTGGAACGCTCCGATCCTGGAGCAGGACACGCTCCAGGACACCAACGATCGCTTCCTCGCGAACATGCAGCGCGGCGGTTTGTACTCGGTCGTGCCGCGCGTAGCGGGCGGTGAGATCACCCCGGAGAAGTTGATCGTCCTGGGCCAGGTCGCCAAGAAGTACGGCCTCTACACCAAGATCACCGGCGGGCAGCGCATCGACCTGTTCGGCGCGCGCCTGGAGCAGCTGCCCGACATCTGGGAAGAGCTGGTTCACGCCGGGTTCGAGAGCGGCCACGCCTATGGCAAAGCGCTGCGCACGGTGAAGAGCTGCGTGGGCACGACCTGGTGCCGTTTCGGTGTGCAGGACGCCGTCGGCTTCGCGATTCGCCTCGAGAATCGCTACAAGGGCATCCGCGCCCCGCACAAGCTGAAGTCCGCTGTGAGCGGCTGTATCCGCGAGTGCGCCGAGGCGCAGAGCAAAGACTTCGCGGTCATCGCCACCGAGAAGGGCTGGAATCTGTACGTGTGCGGCAACGGCGGCGCCAAGCCCCGCCACGCGGATCTACTGGCGTCCGATTTGGACGACGACACGGTGATTCGCTACGTCGATCGCTTCTTGATGTACTACATCGGCACGGCCGATCGGTTGACTCGCACCGCGGTGTGGCTCGACAAGATGGAGGGCGGCATAGAGTACCTGCGCGAGGTGATCCTCCACGATCGCCTGCAGATCTGCGACCAGCTCGAGCGACAGATGCAGCACCTGGTCTCTACCTACCACTGCGAGTGGGCGGAGGTCGTGAACAACCCCGAACGCCGCGCGCGCTTTCGTCACTTCGTGGACGACGCTGCGGCGGCCGATCCGAGCATCGAGTTCGTCACCGAGCGCGGTCAACGCCGCCCGCGCGACTGGGTGAAGAACGGCTCCGCGGTGAACGGCACGAACGGCCACGCAAACGGCGACGAAAAGGCCGCCGACAGCACGCGCATCGTGCGCTTGCCGATCGTCAAGACCGAGTGGGTGCGCGTCGCCAGCGTAAGTGAGATACCCGCCGACGGCGGCGCCACGATCCGCTACGGCAAGGCGCAGATCGCCGTCTTCAACTTCGCCTCCAAGGGCGAGTGGTACGCCTGCCAGAACATGTGCCCGCACAAGAAGGACATGGTGCTGGCACGCGGTATCGTCGGCGATCAAAACGGCACACCCAAGGTGGCCTGCCCGCTGCACAAGAAGACGTTCTCGCTCGAGGACGGCGCCTGCCTGACCGGCGAGAACTACCGAGTCACCACCTTCCCCGTCAAAGTGCTGGGAGACGGCGTTTATCTCGAGCTACCGAGCGTCGATGTAGTCGAGCGCCTGCTCGAACCGAGCGAACCGCGCTGGCAAGAAGCGCGGGCGTCGAACGCCGCTTTGCGCTCCGCGTGAGCGCCGCACCCTTCCCACAACGAACTTTGGCAAAGCAAAGAACCTCGTCGATGCCTGAAGCAAACAAAGCCTTTCGTATTCAGCTCTTCAGCCTGCGCACCCCGCACATGCGCGCCTTTCACATGGCGTGGCTCGCGTTCTTCTTGTGCTTCTGCGGCTGGTTTGCCGTCGCGCCGCTCATGGCCATCATTCGCGAGGACCTTTCGCTCAGCAAGCAGCAGATCGGCAACACCATCATTGCGTCGGTGGCCGGCACGGTGTTCGCGCGCCTCCTGATCGGCTGGCTCTGCGATCGGGTCGGACCGCGGCGGCTGTTCAGCGCGCTCCTGATCGCGGGTTCGCTGCCGGTGATGGCCGTGGGCCTGGCAGACAGCTACGAGAGCTTCCTGCTCGCGCGACTCGCAATCGGCATGGTCGGCGGTTCGTTCGTCATCGCGCAGTACCACACGACGCTGATGTTCGCGCCGAACTGCGTCGGCACCGCCAACGCCACCACCGCGGGTTGGGGCAACATGGGCGGAGGGCTCACGCAAGTCGTGATGCCGGCCGCCGTCGGCGGGTTTCTGGCGCTCGGTCTGACGCAGTCGCTCAGCTGGCGTCTATCCATGCTGGTGCCGGGCATCGCCATGATCGCCGCCGGCTTCGCCTACTACCGCAACACGCGTGACACGGCCGAGGGCGACTTCAAAGAACTGCGCGCCGCGGGCCGAATGAAGCCGGCACCGAAGGGCTCCGGTTCGTGGGGCACGGTTCTGCGCGATCCGCGCGTGTGGGTGTTGTTCTTGGCCTACGGCGCCTGCTTCGGCGTCGAGCTCACCACGTACAACGTCACCGCGCTCTACTTCACCGATCGCTTCGGGTTGAGCCTGCAGGGCGCTGGCCTGGTTGCCGCGCTCCACGGTTCGCTGAATCTGTTTGCCCGCGCGCTCGGCGGCATCCTCGGCGATCGCGCCGGGATTCGCCGCGGCCTGCCGGGGCGAGTGCTGGTACTCGGTGCGGTGTTACTCGCCGAAGGCGCGGCGCTCGTGCTGTTCTCACAAATGAGCGCGCTCGGGCCAGCCATCGTGGCGCTGATGGTCTTCAGCCTGTTCGTGCAGATGGCCTGCGGGGCCACGTACTCGGTGGTGCCGTTCGTCAACAAACGCGCTGCGGGCACCGTGTTCGGTATCGTCGGAGCGGGCGGCAACGCGGGCGCCGTGCTGGCAGGGTTTCTGTTCCGCTCCCCGACGTTGAGCACACAAGACGCGCTGCTGTGGCTCGGCCTGGCCGTACTGATGAGCGCCGGGCTGGCATTCACCATTCGTTTCTCGGAGCAAGAGCAGCACGAAGCAGTCGCCGTGGCGCGGGAGCTGCCGGCTGCCTTGCCCGCCGAGTGATCTCGAGCCTTCATGCAAGCCGTCGAACAAAACATCTTCGAAATGCTGCCCGGCGAGCCGGTGCGGCTACGGCTGGTCGATCAATACCTGCTCGAGCAGCAGAGCCTGACCGCTGTCGAGCGTTTCGCGCAGCGCCACGAGGAATGCGAGCTACCCGACACCAACGTGTACCGCGACCTGATCCCACTCGTGGCACCGAAGGCCGGGCAACAATACGCTTTCCACGTCGATCTCGACGAGTGCACCGGCTGCAAAGCCTGCGTCGCCGCTTGCCACAGCTTGAACGGACTCGACGAAGACGAAATCTGGCGCTCGGTGGGGCTCTTGCATGGCGGCACCGCGGAGCAGCCCGTGCAGCAGACCGTCACCACCGCTTGCCACCACTGCGTCTCCCCGGCGTGTCTCGCCGGTTGCCCGGTTCAGGCTTACGAAAAAGACCCACTGACAGGCATCGTGCGTCACCTCGATGACCAGTGTATCGGCTGCCAATACTGCGTTTTCACGTGCCCGTACGAGGTTCCGCGCTTCAACGCCAAGAAGGGCATCGTACGCAAGTGCGACCTGTGCGCCGATCGCTTGGCTCAGTCCGAGGCGCCCGCGTGTGCTCAGGCGTGTCCGAACGGCGCGATCACGATCCGCGTCGTGGAAAAGAAGCAGCTGATCGAGGACGCGCAAGCCGATCAGTTTCTGCCGGCTGCCCCCTCCCCCGGGATCACGATACCGGCCACGACGTACAAGACGCGCCGTCCCTTTCCACGCAACCTCCTGCCTGCGGACTTCTATGCACTGC
>DATHEN010001181.1:0-2285 GCA_035318565.1 Polyangiaceae bacterium | reverse complement strand
CGTGCCCGTTTGCACTGCAATGTGCACGTATTGCGGGCTTCGCTCGACGATGAACTGCGTGCCCGTGACGCTGACGCTACACAGCCCGGCTTCCACGCTCCAGCGCCGCGGTCCACCTGGATTGATATGGAATGCCGCCGTCCCGCGGGCCAGCCGCACGATCACCTCGGACGCCGAGATTGCCAGCGGCTCGAGGGTCGCGCCTGGACTCACGACGACGCGCGAACCGTCATTCAGTGACAGCTCGAGCGCGCGGCTGGACGCCGGCAGCTCGACTTTCTCGAAGGCACGTCCACTTTCGAGGACGAGCGGCGTCCCGCCTGCTTTCGCCGCCGTTCCATGCTCGCGCGCCGCACGTTGCTGTTCGAGCACGGTGCCCAAAGCGGCTGCGAGCAAGAGCGCCGCGAGCGCCACGGCGAGACGCCGGCCGTAGACTCCCTGAAAATGCGCCGTCGCCCCGTGACGGCGCGCCTCGATCGCGTGCCACATGCGCGCTACGGCTGCTTCTTCCACGGGATCTCGGAGCAGTTTGCCGAGCGGCGCTGCCAACGGCGGTCGCCGAGCCGGTTCTCTCGAGCGCGGACTACCCTTGGTCATCGTCCCACCTGTCGTCATGGGCGACGTACTCCGCAAGAACGCGACTGGCCTCCACCAGAGCCCGCTTGGTGGTCGCGCGCGAGCAGTTGCAGGCACGCGCTACTTCATCGATGCTGTATGCCTCCACGTGGCGCAATACCCATGCGATGCGAGATCGCGCGGGCAGGGTCGTGAGCAGGCGCTCGACTTCGCCCAGTGCCACGTGAACCTCGGGTCCGGCGCGAGGGTCCACCTGCAGCGGCAGAGCTGCGTCGTCCTCACCGCGATCGAGTCCTAGCGCGCGCAGCAACTTGCGGCGCCTGAATTTGCGGTGCGCTTGGTGCACAGTGATCTTGAGCAGCCAACTGCGGAAAGCGTCGCCATCCTCGAGTTGCGCCAGATCTCTCAGTGCCAACACGAAGGCGTCCTGCACCACGTCCTCGGCGTCGGCACTGCGAGACAGGAGTCGCAGCGCCACGCGCGTCACGTCGCGCACGTGGCGGTGGTAGAGGGCCTCTTCCGCCCAGCGATCGCCCCGTCGCGCCCTGCGAACGAGCTCGCCGTCCGCGAGCCCTGGGTCGAGCCGGATCGGCGACGCAGTGCGCGCGCGCACGGGAACCGCAAAGTACTGGAAGAGGGCTGGATCGAGAACGTGCATCGAGCTCTGGGTCGAACCGGATCAGTATAGACGTGTAGAGCTCGGGGCCACGGGGGAGGTCAAATGGCTCATCGCGGCCGCCGATTTCGTGACGAGCGCGCCGCACGAGCCATTCGTCGTCGCTCGAGGTCCTCGGGTTCAGCTGCGAAGAACTCGGCCGCAGCGGGGAGTCCACTCATGAATGCGACCGCGTTACCGGTCCGCGCACGCTGCCCGGTCCATCGTGGACGGCGCCTGGCGCCGCTCGTGTTTTGCTCCGCCCTGAGCTGCTGGTCCTGTCTGGTGGCCACTCCGTTCGGCAGCGAGCCCGAAGAGCGCAACCTCAACGCGCGCAATCTCGAGCGGTTGAAGCAGCACGAGAGCAGGGGCGGCCATACGCTGACGTTCGCCGCGCTCGGCGATACTCACGCCGAGTACGACGATCTGTCGCACGCGGTCCGCGCGATCAACCGCCAGTCAGACGTAAAGCTCGTCGCGCACGCGGGCGACATGACCGACTTCGGTCTGCTTCAGGAATACGACTGGTCGCATCGCACGCTCACCAAGCTGACGGCGCCGCTATTCACGGCAATCGGCAATCACGATGCCATCTCGGATGGCGCGACCATTTACCGCAAGATGTACGGGCCGTTCGACTACAGCTTCGAACACGCGGGGGTGGAGTTCGTGTTCTTCAACTCGAACAGCTTGGAGTTCCCGGAATCCGCGCCGGATCAACGCTGGCTCAGAAAAACGGTTCTAGAATCCGATGCGCCTCGCGGCGTAGTGGTGGTCACACACCATACACCCTGGACGTCCGAGTCTCCTCGCTCCGCGCGCCGCTTGCACGCCGATCTACTCGCCAGCGGCAAGGTGCGGTTGTGGGTGCATGGGCACCTCGAGAAGTTCCAGCTCGTCACGTATCACGGCGTACCAATTCTCCAGTGCGGCACATTTCAGCACTCGCGTGAGCACGTGCTGGTCACGCTGCGTGAATCGGGAACGACCTTCCGGCGCTGTCACTACGACAGCTGCGCGCCTGTGGTGCCAGAGCGCGACGTCACTCGAGAAA
>DATHEN010001180.1:0-2400 GCA_035318565.1 Polyangiaceae bacterium | reverse complement strand
CGGCCACGCCGCCCGTACCAGCCGTACCGGCCACGCCGCCCGTACCAGCCGTACCGGCCACGCCACCCGTACCAGCCGTACCGGCCACGCCACCCGTACCAGCCTCGCCAGCGGTTCCAGCGGTGCCCGCCGCACCACCGGTGCCCGCTGCGCCGGCGCTTCCGCCCGTACCGCTCGGGGCAACGCAGGTCACCGTCGCCGTCTTGACCGACGAGCAGCTGGCCTGGGTGCTCGACCCGACCGTCAAGGTCAGTGTGTGTGCGCCCGCACTCGCGCAGGTGTAGCTCCCGTCGCCTGCGGTCGTCGGGATGGTCGTGCCGCCTTCGCTCCACGCGATGGTGGCGCCGGTGCCGCTTGCGTCGGCAGTGAGCGTGATGGTTCCGCCCACTCCAACCTGGAGCGGCGAAACGGAGTAGGCACTGACCGCCGGGCAAGTCGTGGTCTGAACGCTCGCGTCAGCGTTGATCACTACCGAGCCAATTTCTTCGCCGGTGGCGCTGTTGCGGCAGACGAGCGTGACGCCAACCAGCACGTCCTCGGTCGTGCTCGTCACGCTGAACGGCGTGGACTGACCCGAACAGCTGATGCCGCCATCGGCGGACGAGGCGCTCAGGTACGCGACATAGCCCATACCCAGAGGAACACCCAGCTCGGCCGAGATCGTGGAGCCGGGTTGGCTCACGTCGATCGTGGTCGTCACGTCGACGGCCGGGGGATCCCGGTCGCCCTCATTGTCGATGTCTATTTCGACCTCGTCCAGGACGACGCCGCCGCCGATGTCGATCGCGAAGCTCACGGTCGCCTCGCCCTTCGCCGATTTCGCGGCCTTTGCGGGAGCGCGCGAGTCTTCCTTCGATGAGCATGCCGGAACGGCCAACGTAGCCGCGGCGCCAATCAATGCCGCAAGCGCCACAAACGAGCGTGTTTTCATTGCCATAGTCTGATGTCCTCCAACTTCCAATGACGCGAGAGCTCGAAAGTCGTACCCGCTCGCGTGCGGACCGCCTTGAGCAAGGACGAAGCCAACTCGCGCTCGCGCCTTCGCGCCGCATGTCCACTTCGGACGTCGCAGCGCGGAAGTGTTCGGGTTTGCGCGCGCGTCACCACGTGCTGCTCATGGACTTTGCTACTGCGCGTCTGCGCTCGACCGAGGCGTCTCTTTTCGAATTCCGGAGAGATCCGCTTCGAGTTTCGGAGACGCTCCGAAAACTTCGGCAGTGGCCGGGCGCGCTGCGCCTTCCGCGAGTGCACGTGAGCAGCCGTGCGCACGCGACGAAATGGCCACGCGTGAGTTTCTGAACGATCACCGGGTTGCCACAAACGCAAGCCTAGTGTCGCGCGCATGAGTATCTCTCGCCGTGCTTTCATGTACCGCTCGGGAACGCTGGCGATGGCCGGTTCCATGGCTCACTTGATTGGCTCTGCCGCGCCCGCGCACGCCGACGTCCTGAGGCGCCGTCGCCCATTCGCCGGATATGGACCGCTCGTTCCAGATCCGGCAGGGCTGCTCGATCTGCCCAAGGGCTTCGACTACAAGGTCTTCTCGCGCGAGGGAGACAATCTCTCGCACGGTGGCCGCGTGCCCGGCAGTCACGATGGCATGGCCGCGTTTCCTGCAGGTCTATACGGCACGTGGCTGGTGAGAAATCACGAAATCGAGCCCGCGGACGTGAGCGAGGACGGCGTGACCCCGGTACCTGCGATGCGCGGCAGGACTTACGATCCAGAAGGCGTCGGCGGCACGACGACGTTGCTCGTGCTCCACGATCGACAGCTTCTACTCGACTATGTGAGCCTGTCCGGCACGTCCAACAACTGCGCGGGCGGACCCACGCCCTGGCGCACGTGGCTCACCTGTGAAGAGACGGTCGAGGTGCTTTCGAAGCCGCACGGCTACGTGTTCGAGGTCGATCCGTGGCGCGGCGGCAATCCGGAACCGATCCGAGCCATGGGGCGCTTCGAGCACGAGGCCGTCGCATTCAGCCCGCGCGGCGTGGCGTATCTCACGGAAGACGCCGGCGGACCGCACGGTTGCTTGTATCGCTTTCAGCCCAAGAAGCCGCTGGCCGGTCCTGGCAGTTTGCATGCGGGAGGAACACTCTCCGCCATGTCGGTGGTGGGTCTGAACACGGATCTATCCGCCGTTCAAACGCCGGGCACGGTGCTGCGCGTGCGCTGGGTTGCCGTTCCGAACGCCAATCCCGGAGCAAACGCTACACCCGTACGTGAACAGGTGATCGCCGCGGGCGCGACGCCAATTCAAAAGGCCGAGGGAGTCTGGACCGACGCGGACGGATCGATCTGGTTCGTATCCAGCCGCGGCGACGGCCCGCTGGCAGAGGACGAAGAGGACCGCAGCGCCGGCGTTCACAGCGGTCAGATCTGGCGTTTGGATCCGCG
>DATHEN010001179.1:0-4175 GCA_035318565.1 Polyangiaceae bacterium | reverse complement strand
GCTTGCTCGGTCATGCACGCCGTGCGGGCGTCCGTACCGCGCAGGACACCAAGGCACTCGCGCTCGAGCAGGCGCTCACGCATTGGAGCCCGAACGCCGAACAAGTAGCATTGAGCGAGCTCCGCAATGCGCCGGACCCCTCCGCTCGAGCGCTGAACATCTTGATGCGCCGAGTGTCCGCGACCGCCGGCTATCTGTATCTCACAGAAGGCGACGAGCTGAAGCTCGCGGCTGCGGTCGGGCCCGACGAGCCGACGACCGAGCTGCAAGCGCAGATTCACGATCGAATTCATGGCGGCCGCATCGACCTGCCCGATCGCGTCTACGGCGTCGCTGCCGAGCCCGCGTCGGGCTTACAGCCGGTGGTTACCGTGCTCGACGACGACGACGACGAGGGTGAGACCGCCTTCATACCCGCCGTTTCAGTGAGCGAGCGAGACATGACGCAAATTTTCGTGCTCAACGTTCCCGGTGATCAGAACAGTGCCGCGATCGGTGCCGTCGTTCTGCACGCGGATGCGCGCGACCAGTTCAAGATCGGGCCCGAGCTGCTGGAATCGATTGCGGCTATCCTGCAACAGCGCCACGCCTGCCAGACCACCGCCAGCATCTTTCAGGTCGCGCGCTGACCCTGTAAGCGCTCGCGCGCTTGCGTGAAGCGCCCGCGAGGGCTGGGCCTCACTGACAGTGACGGCGCTCGGAATGCCGCGGTCACGAAAGGGCGCAACTGCGCTGGCGCGTGCCCGAATGATGCAGCACGCCGCGCCTCCCGCCGCGCAAACGCACCGGCGCTGGCGAACTTGCAAACCATCGCCAAGGTCCTCGCACGACCTCAGGAGCGCACCGCCATGCAATACACGGAACGTGGTGACTACTCCCAGTACCCGAGCCCACGCGCACAGCGGCGTACCGCACGAACCAAGAAAGGCTGGTTCGCCGCGCTTACGGCAAGCACCGGTCTCCTGGCGCTGCTGTGCGGCGGCTTGATGGTGCTGCTGTGTGCGTTCGTGTTCGTCACGATCAAGTCCTCGGACGCCTATGAAACGGGGCTCCGGTATTTCACGTCTCACCCCGTCGTGATCGCCAATCTAGGTCGCCCAATTCACGACGGACTCATACCGACTGGATCCCTCAAGAGGAGCGCCGTCGGCGGCCACGCCGATCTCTCGTTTTCGCTATCGGGCCCGAAGGGAAAAGGCCAGGCGCACATGGTAGCGATCCGAGGAGCAACGGGCTGGACCCTCTACCACGCCGAATGGACGTTCAAGGGCGTCGTCACGCAACTCGTCACACCCTACGGCGCGCCAATCAACCCCTACGTCGAGCCCGAAGCGTTGCCTGGGTCTCGCCCCTGCTCTGGCCCCGCCTGCGGTGGAGCCACTAGCTACTGAGCTCGATCAAGAAATCTACGTAGAAAGGAGATCCCATGACAACGACCGGATCGATCTCTTCGCGACAAAACAACTCGAACTCACTGACGTCCAATGACGAGGGAGTCGGCGGTGTTTGCGGACCTCCTCCGCCCGACGCGAACCTGTGTGGGTCTCGGCGCAGCCAGCGCAGCTCGAGCAGCGATGAGCTACCCCTGGGTGCTCGTTACTTGCTCGCCAATGCGTCCAAACCAAAGCTGCAAACAGCCGCCCCCGGTGGGCCGCGCGGCGAGCAAGTCGAAAAGAACAAGGACGCCTACAACGAGGCAATCCACAGCCGCACGCAGCACTTCCCCGGCGGAACGGTAGTAAGCGAAATTGGCTCGCTCAAAGGCGATATCGGGACTCACAACCCGGATGGCAGCAAGGGTATCTACGTCTCTCTCCAGGCCAACATCGCGCAAAGTGAGTGGACGTTCACGAACGGCGCGGAACAGACCACCGTGGGCCTGTCAGCGGGTCTCGGCTTCGAGCTCGGCATCGGCACGCGGGACATCGACTCGGACGGACTGAAAGAGCACTGCCGCAAAGTCAGCGTCGGACCGCTCGCCTTCGGACAGTGCATCGAAGAAGAACTGCCCGACGTCCAAGAGCGGAACCGGAGCGGCCCAACGAGCGGCGCGGAGGGTGGGCGCGGCTACTGACGGTCCGAGTCGTACGGCTGCACCTCAGCTTTCAGATAACACTGTGTTCACCACCTTGCTGGTGGTGTGGGAATGTGGCGCGCGGCCACCAGTCGGCAGCGGTGGCGCTGCTGGTACCGGCCGCCCTTCGAGACTATTTGGACCAACTCCTCTTTCGAAACCAGACGTTCGCGATTGCGAATCAAGTCGCCAATCGCCTGCAGTACTCGCGGGGCGGCGTCCACTCGCTCGCCCTGCTGCCGGAGCTCGAACGCCTCTTCATCCCACGTCAGCCCCTCGCCGAAGTGATAGATCTAACTTCGGCTCCACGCAGTATCACGGGCGACCTCGCGCTTACCACCCATCGTCTCATGCCCGGGACGCACCGAAGCGCACGTCACGTTCGCGATCGTATGTGAACTGCGCGGACTGGATCCGGCGGCAGAGGCTCGCCGCTGGCGCATGTCGATGCGGCGCTGCGTCGCGCTACACCGGAAGGCATTGCGGTCGGGGGCTCGGCGGCGAGTGTGTCATTCGGTGGTGGACAGGCACGCGCAGCTCAACTGGTCGCACTCGCGCTTCATCTGTGCGCGCGGGCGTGCGCTCGGTGACCAGAGCGAGTCGGCGCATGGGGCCGCCGCACGATGGGGCAGCGAATCGTCCGGGATGTTCATGAAAGCGCGACTGTGATAGTAGCCTTTACCTACTCGAGCTGGGGGTTAAGGGTCATGTCGCTCATCTTCAAGGAGCTTTGCGCCCAGCAGGAGGCCGACGGTGTACAGAGCTGGATTCATCCATCCGGCGCTCTGGCGCTGCTCGTCGAGCATTCCGCGCCCGTTCGTGCCGAATTTTTCGCGCTGCAAGGCGTCCTGGAACAAAAAAGTCCCGGCGCTCCCGACGAGCTGCGTAGCTATTGGAATTGGCTGTTCGACGTAGCGCCGTGGCTGTCAACGGCGAGCGCAGTGGGGGTGTTCGTTTGTGATGGCGACGCCATCGCCTGGCGCACGCACGGGTCGATCCGCTTGCTGCGGCTGCCGCTCCATTTCCGGAATGCGCGAGCGTGCGCGATGCCCTCGGGGGGCAAGGTGCAGACTTCGGTCGAGCACCTGTATTTAGCGATTTCTGGTGCAGTCTCCGGGGATAAGCTGCTGCAGAGCCCGCCTGAGTTGGACGATCAATCGTATGCGCCACTGCAAGCGAGCATCGCGAACGCGGCTGGCGCCGCAGCGTGGCGCGCGTTCGTCTTTCCCGCTGAAGCTCACTTGGGATTCGTCAATCCCAAGTGGCGTGCAAATCCGTTCGTCGGCTTTCAAGAAAGCCGTCCTTGGGAGCGCCTGGGCTTGCGCTTCTTGGCCGATGAGCTCGACGCGCTCGAGGATTTTCGAGGGTTTCGCATCATTGGCGGACAACACTTCATCAAACGCCTGGACCAACTCCGCCAAGGGCAGGGGCACCAACGGGGACACAGGCCGCCCCGTAAGGACGAACGCTCGCCGGCCTCGCGCTTGCTCGACGGCATGATCGCGACTCCGTACGGCGTGCTGCTGCTCGAGCTCAAACATTTCGCCGGTCGCGTCGAGCTAGAGCCGCAAAATGAAAACTCGCGCATGTGGCACACCCGCGCCAACGGCGTCAGAGAACGGCATCCGAATCCGGTCGCCAATCTCGAATTCGCGTTACGTGATCTCGCGACGTTCGATTTCGGGATCGACGTGGACTTGAAGGGCAAACTCGGAGGCCTGGTGCTCTTCACGTATCCGACCTGCCAGGTGACGTGCATCGAGCCCAGTGGTCGTGCCCAGGGCATACCCTATGACTGCGGCAAAGTGCTGATCGGCACCCCGGTCACGGCGGCCGAACAGATCCGCTGGTTCGCCAAAGCAGTTCGCGCCCAACATCTGACCGCGGAAATGCTGGAGCGCATTGCCAGACGTTTTGGTCCCGAAGGTGCCGGCCACCCGAAGCGCGCGCAGCGGGCGCAGCCTGAAAGCTGGACGAAACTTGGTCGCTTCCTGGTGTCGTCCGAGCCGATCGCGGACGAGTCGACGTCGTATTGCCAGGTGTTTCCGGCGCGCGCGGAGGGACGCGAGCGCCGGCTTTGGGCCAAGCGCTACCGGCTCAC
>DATHEN010001178.1:0-3488 GCA_035318565.1 Polyangiaceae bacterium | reverse complement strand
AGCTCGACAAGCCGCACCCGAGCTACCTCATGACGCTGGTGGCCGGTGAGTTCGAGGTGATGGAAGACCGCGCGGCCGATCGCGGTTCCGGTACGCCGCCGGTGCCCGTGCGCTATTACGTGCCGAAAGGTCGTGAAAAAGACGGCCAGCGCAGTCTGGGCGAGACGCCGCGCATGATCGAGCTGTTCGGGCGGCTCACGGGCGTGCCTTATCCCTGGTCGAGCTATGCGCAAGTCGTGGTCAGCGACTTCATTTTCGGCGGCATGGAGAACACGAGCGCGACCACGCTCTACGAGTACGTGCTGCTCGATGAACGCGCGGCACTCGACGTCTCGTCGAACGATCTCGTCGCGCACGAGCTCGCCCACCAGTGGTTCGGGGACTACGTGACGTGTCGAGACTGGTCGCACGCCTGGCTCAACGAAGGCTTCGCCACGTTCTTCGAGCACGTGGAGCGCGAGAGCCGGCTCGGCAAGGACGAGTACGAGTACGGCATCGCCTCGGATCTCGACGCCTACCTGCGCGAAGCCGGCGGTCGCTACGCGCGCCCGGTAGTCTGCCGCGAGTACGCCGAGCCCATCGATCTGTTCGACCGGCATCTGTACGAGAAGGGCGGACTCGTGCTGCACATGCTGCGCCGGGAGCTCGGGGACGAGCTGTTCTGGCGCGCCGTTCACGTGTACCTCACGCGTCATGCGGGCGGGATCGTGGAGACCACGGATCTGGCGCGCGCCTTCGAGGAAGTGAGCGGACGCTCCTTCGAGCGCTTCTTCGATCAGTGGATCTACCGGGCCGGCCATCCCGAGCTCAAGGTCAAGGTCAGCCATGAAAATGGCCTGCTCAGCGTGCACGTGAAACAAACCCAGAACACCAGTCACTTTTCCGTGTTCGCCTTCGAGCTCGAGATCGAAGTGGCCGATCAGAACGGTACCCGAGAGCGCCACCGCAAGTCCGTCACGAGCGTGAGCGATGCGTTGATCTTGCCGCTCGAGCAGCGTCCGGCGTACGTCGCCTTCGATCCGGATTTGCGCGTGACGGGGTCGGTCACGCTGGAAGTGTCGGCCGATATGTTGCACCAGCAGCTCAAGCAGGGCAGCTCGGCGCGCGTACGCTGGGCGGCCGCCGAGGCGCTCGGCAAGCGCGATCAAGCACCGACGATAGCCGCGCTCGGAAAATGCCTGGCCGACGAGCGTGAGGCGTGGATGGTGCGTGCCGAAGCCGCGAGCTCACTCGGTCGCATTCGCGGAGACGAAAGCTTCGCGTGGCTCGAAAAGACCGCGGAGACCGCGCATCCCAAGGTGCGGCGCGCGGTGTGTGCAGCGCTTGGTGGCTTCCGAACCCCGGAGGCCGCGCGCATCGTGTCGCAGCGAGCCAAGGACGATCCAAGCTATCTGGTCATGTCCGAAGCCGCGCGCTCGCTCGGCCGAACTAGACAAGCGGGAGCGCTCGACACGCTGCTGAAGCTCATCGATCGCCGCTCCTGGGCGGACATCACACGCGCCGGCGCGCTGGATGGCCTCGCCGCGCTCCGCGATGAAGCCGCCGTCACCCCGGTGCTGGAGCGCACGCGTTACGGCATCCCCACGCGCGGCCGGCGCGCAGCCATTTCAGCGCTCGCGCGCCTGAGCGATGAGCGCAAGGTGCGCCAGCATCTCGAAGATCTTCTGGACGACAGCGATCCGCATTTGCGCAGCGACGTGGTCGGCGCCTTCCAGACGCTCGGCGACGTGCGCGCTAAAGCGGCTCTGCGCCGCAGGCTCGAGCGCGAGCTCGATGGGCGGGTCAAACGCCGCATTCGCGAGGCGCTGCGCGACATGACCGATGGCACGGCTGGCGATCGCCAGCGGCTGAACGACGAACTAGAGACGTTGCGTGGTGAGCTCGCAGAGCTCAAAGGGCGCCTCGCCAAGCTCGAGGTGAAGAAGGACGGCAAGGAGAAGGGCAAGGCACGTAAAGCGTCGCGCGAAGAACCCGCGCGAAAGACCTCGGCCCGCTCACGTGTTGCACAGACGAAGCAGCGCACGCGCGGCGTCTCCGCGCCGCACTCGCCGAAGCGAAGGAAGTTACTGGATGAACGAGGAAGTCGTACGCGTTGAGCGTCGCGAACGCATCGCCGTCGTCACTCTGACGCGCGAGGCACGCGCCAACGCGCTCTCGCGTGAGCTCGTGCTGGCGCTCGGTCGTGTGGGTCGAGAGCTGAAGGCCGATGACACACTTTGCGCCGTGGTCTTGACCGGCAGCGGGCAGAAGGCGTTCTGCGCCGGCGCCGATCTCAAAGAGCGTCAGGGCATGTCCGCCGAGAGCGTTCGCGGTCAGCTGCAGCTGTACGAGAGCGAGCTCCACTGGCTCAGGCGTTCGCCGGTGCCCACCGTCGCCGCTATCAATGGGGTAGCGCTGGGTGGGGGTCTCGAGCTGGCGCTGCTCTGTGATCTGCGCGTTGCAGCCGAACACGCCGTCCTGGGCTTGCCGGAGACGGGTCTCGGCATCATTCCCGGCTCCGGCGGTACGCAGCTCTTGCCGCGTTTGATCGGCGAGGCGCGCGCCAAGGAGTTGATCCTGCGGGGCAGTCGGGTCAGCGCACCCGAAGCGCTCGCGCTCGGTTTGGTGAACCGGGTCTCCGGGCCCACGACGCACGTGCTCGACGACACGCTGGAGTGGCTGCGGCCAATCGCGGACGGGGCGCCCATTGCGCAACGCGCCGCGCTCCGTGCGGTGCGTGCCGCCCTGGAGATGCCGCTCGATGCCGGCCTGGAGCACGAGCGAGCGCTCTACGAGCAGTGCCTGCAGAGCGAAGACCGCGAGGAAGCGTTGCGCGCCTTTGCGGAGAAACGCCCGCCGCGGTTCACGGGCCGCTGATCAGAGCTGCCCGCTGGAACGTGTTCTAAATCCGGGAACTCACCGGGCTTTTCGCGCTGTTGCCGCATGGCCACAGCGCTCTACGGCGTGAACGGCCTAGGCGCGGAATCCAAGAGATGTTAAGGATTTTGTAGCCAATTCGTAACGAATCGAGCCCATGAGCGCACGTCGCAATTCTTCCGGGATGGTCCCCGAGCCGAGCGGAGACAACGCCGAGCCGGTCGATAAATCCAAGACTCGGAACGTGGTCCGTGCCACGGCGGAGCTGCCCCCGGGTTCGAAACCACGGCGCACACGCAAGAAGACGAACCTGCAGTCCGTTCCACGGCCCTACGGCGGCCGAGCTCCGGAAGAGCGCAAGCAGGACCGGCGGGAGCGGCTGCTCGAGGCGGGGCTCGACCTGTTCGGCACGATTGGCTACACGCAGACGTCGATTGAACGGCTCTGTGCGCGGGCCGGCGTCACGACTCGACACTTCTACGAAGAGTTCGGCAGTCGTGAGTCGCTCCTCAAGGCAGTTTACGATCAGGTCATCGGTCGCACCATGATCGCCGTCCGCGCCGCCATCGCGAACTCCCCACCCCAGGATCGCCTGCTCGGCTTGGAGGCCTTCCTGGACTGCTACCTCGACG
>DATHEN010001177.1:0-8317 GCA_035318565.1 Polyangiaceae bacterium | reverse complement strand
AGCGAGCTCGGAAAGTGGTAGTAGGGCCGCTGTTCTCGCGAGTGGATTCAGGAGAAAGACGATGCTTTCGGAAATTTTCGATGCCAAACGCTGGCAGCCCATCGAACGTTTTGCGTTCGATGACATCAGTTATCACCGCGCGCGCGATCAGGGCACGGTACGGATCGCCTTCAATCGTCCCGAAGTTCGCAACGCGTTTCGTCCCAAGACCGTCGACGAGCTGTACACGGCACTCGAACACGCGCGCACCAGCAGCGATATCGGCTGCGTGCTGCTCACCGGCAATGGCCCTTCGCCGAAAGACGGCGGGTGGGCTTTCTGTTCGGGGGGCGATCAGCGCATCCGCGGCAAGGACGGCTACAAGTACGAAGGCGAGCACGGCATCGATGATGCGCGGCTCGGTCGCCTGCACATCCTGGAAGTCCAACGCTTGATCCGCTTCATGCCCAAGATAGTCATCGCCGTGGTTCCGGGCTGGGCGGTCGGCGGCGGACATAGTCTGCACGTGGTGTGCGATCTGACGCTCGCGAGCAAAGAGCACGGGCGCTTCAAACAAACGGATCCGGACGTCGCCAGCTTCGACAGCGGATACGGCTCGGCCTACCTGGCGCGCCAGATCGGCCAGAAGCGCGCGAGAGAGATCTTCTTTCTCGGCTTCGACTACACGGCAGACGAGGCCTTCGCGATGGGCATGTGCAACGCTTCGGTACCCCACGCCGAGCTCGAGAACGTTGCGCTCGAGTGGGCCGAAGTCATCAACTCGAAGAGCCCCACGGCGATGCGCATGCTCAAGTTCGGCTTCAACCTGGTGGACGACGGTTTGGTCGGCCAGCAGCTGTTCGCGGGTGAAGCCACACGCCTTGCCTACGGGACCGAAGAGGCTCAAGAAGGCCGTGACGCGTTCCTCGAGAAGCGCCCTCGGAACTACAAGAAATTTCCCTGGCACTACTGACCCGTGTGGGCAGCGCGCCGAGCCGGCGTGGACCCCACGGCGGGGAGTGGGTATAGGGGTCGCCCTTCGCTTGCGGCCATTTCGCGCCGCATTTCGGCCCCAGGGCGGGCCGGACGAAACGTTTCAGAAACATTGCCGCCGCGGTTTCGAAAGCGACGACGCGCTAGAGAGCACCGGGTCGGCAGCGGTCCGACGACACCCAGATAAGAGGAACAAACACATGAGCGGAAGCACGGCAAGGCTACAGGCAGTCTCTGCGATCACGAGCTACAAGCCCGAATCGCCTCCCCTCAACTTCAAAGAGACGCCGGCCGAAGAACTCTTTGGTGCCAACGTATTCAGCCTTTCCACGATGCAGTCCTGTCTGCCGTCCGAGGTGTTTCAGTCGCTGAAGAACACGATTGAATCGGGCGCCACGCTAGACGCGAAGGTCGCTGACGTGGTCGCCGGCGCCATGAAAGACTGGGCGATCTCGAAGGGCGCCACGCACTACGCGCACGTCTTTTATCCCATGACGGGATCGACCGCCGAGAAGCACGACAGCTTCTTGACTCCGACCGGTGACGGCGGCGCACTCGCCAAGTTCTCGGGCAAGCTCCTGATTCAGGGCGAGCCGGACGCGTCGAGCTTCCCGAACGGCGGCATCCGCGGCACGTCCGAAGCGCGCGGCTACACGGCCTGGGACGTGACGAGCCCCGCGTACATCCTCGAGAATCAGAACGGCACCACGCTCTGCATCCCGACGGCGTTCGTGTCCTGGACGGGCGAGGCGCTCGACAAGAAGACCCCCGTACTGCGCTCGATGCAGGCGCTCAACGCTCAGGCGCAACGCGTGCTGAAGCTATTCGGGCACGAGAACCCCGCCATGGTGGTCTCTTACGCCGGCGCCGAACAGGAGTACTTCCTGATCGATCGCAATTTCTACTACGCCCGCCCCGATCTGCTGAACGCAGGCCGCACGCTGTTCGGCGCCAAGCCGCCGAAGGGCCAGGAGTTCGAGGACCAGTACTTCGGCGCCATTCCCGAGCGCGTGCTCGCCTGCATGCTCGAGGTCGAGCGCGAGCTGTACAAGCTGGGCGTGCCCGTCAAGACCCGGCACAACGAGGTGGCCCCGAGCCAATACGAGATCGCACCGATCTTCGAGAGCTCGAACATCGCCGCCGATCATCAGCAGATGACCATGGGCGTGCTGCGCCGCGTCGCCGAGAAGTACGGCATGGTCTGCCTGCTCCACGAGAAGCCCTTCGCGGGCGTGAACGGCTCGGGCAAACACGTCAACTTCTCGCTCGGCAACAGCACCCAGGGCAACCTGCTCGATCCCGGCGACACGCCGCATGAAAACGCGCAGTTCCTGGTGTTCTGTGCAGCGGTAATCCGCGGCGTGCACAAGTACGCTGGCGTGCTGCGCGCGGCGATTGCCACGGCCAGTAACGATCATCGCCTCGGCGCCAACGAGGCCCCTCCCGCGATCATCTCGGTGTTCTTGGGCGAGCAGCTCACGGACGTGTTCGAGCAGATCCGCGCAGGCGGCGCCAAGTCGTCGAAGACCAAGGGCCTCCTCGAAATCGGCGTGGATACGCTGCCCAAGCTGCCGCGCGACCCGGGTGATCGCAACCGCACGAGCCCGTTCGCGTTCACGGGCAATCGCTTCGAGTTCCGCGCGGTCGGCTCGAGCCAGTCGATCGCCGGTCCCATGACGGCGCTCAACACCATCATGGCGGAGTCGCTCGATTTCGTCGCGACCAAGCTTGAGGCTGCGGTGGGCAAAGGCAAGAACCTGAACGCGGCCGTTCAGGACCTTCTCGCCGAGATCGTCCAGCAGAACGGCGCCGTGATCTTCAACGGCGACGGCTACACCGAGGAGTGGCATCAGGAAGCCGAGAAGCGCGGGCTGCCGAACTACAAGACCTGCGTCGAGGCGTTGCCGGTGCTGCAGCAACCGGACGTGGTCGCGCTGTTCGACAAGTACCGCGTGCTCTCGCCGCGCGAGCTCAAGAGCCGCTACGAGATCTTCCTCGAGCAGTACCTCAAGAGCATCAACGTCGAGGCGAAGGCCACCATCAAGATAGCCAAGACGAGCATCCTACCGGCGGCGCTGCGCTACCAACGCGAAGTGGCGGAGGGCCTCGCGGCGGTCAAGGCAGCAGGCGGCAGCGTCGATCCGGCGTTGCTCACTCGCATCACCAGTTTGGTGTCCGAGCTGCAGAGCGGCATTTCCGCTCTGGAGGGCGCGTCCGCCCATCACGCTGCGGGCGGACTCCTCGAAGAGGCCAAGCACTTCCGCAACGAGATCCTCGGCAGCATGCTCAAGGTGCGCGAGGCCGCGGACGCTCTGGAAGGCGTCGTGGCAGACGACCTGTGGCCGCTGCCGACCTACCAGGAAATGCTCTTCATCAAGTAAGCGTCCGCGCTTTCGACAAAACAAAAAAGCGGCCTGCGATTGCGGGCCGCTTTTCTGTTTTGTGCGCGCGATTCACGGTCTGGGACGAACGCGCGCGAAATTTCCGAGTGTCTTAGACGATCGAAAAATCAGATCATTGGTTGAGCTTCTGCCGCGCTTCGCCTTTGACCTCGCGGGCCTTCCCCTCCGCCTGCATCTGCTCGTTGTCGATGACCGCGCCAGCGCGATTCTTCAGCGCACCAGTCACTTCTTCGACCTTGCCCTTGACGCGCTCCTTGCCCTTGGCGGTTTCCTGGCGAGCTTCGCCTTTCACCTCTTTTGCCGCGCCTTCGGCTTCCATCTGTTCGTTGCCGATGGCCTTGCCGATGCCGCGTTTCAGTTTTCCCCCGAGCTCCTCGGCGGCACCTTCACCACGATCGCTTTGATTGCTCATACACTGACTCCTTTTCGCGCATTTTCGCCACGAACCGGGTGCACCGGACTTGCGCCCAAGAGCTCACGCGCGGGTGTTACGCACACGCTCCCTCGGCTCGGGCAAACGTTGTCGTGCCGATCACCATGAAGCGGCGACCGACTGATGGTTCATGAGCAATTTGTGGGCCGCACCGCGTCCCGCCAAAACGCCGGCTTTCACGAGCACCGCTGCGAAAACGCACGGCATTATCGCCCCGCCGTGCTGCGCCGCGCGTCGCCTTTCGGCGCGCCCAATTTGCGGGTCGGCGGCTTAGATTTGTCCCGTCAGCTTCAAGGCGCGCCGGTAAGAAGCGGCGAGCTGCGAAGTGACGATACGCTGCGGTAGCAGGCGCATCAGTACGCTGCCCACGCGGTTGGCCGCGCCCGGCACGTACAAATAACGGCGGCGCCGGAACGCGTCGATACCCTCCGTGGCGGCCCGTTCCACCGGCATGAGCCAGCCGCGCAATGGGCGGAAGTTCTCGGTGCCGGTCATCTCCGTGACGATGCCCCCCGGCGCATACGTGGTGATGGAGAGATTTTTGTGCCGGAGCTCGTGCCACAAGCCGCACCCGAAGTGAACGAGGAACGCTTTCGTGCCCGAGTACGCAGTCTGGTAGGGAATCGGCGTGATGCCGGCCATGCTCGCCACCAGCATCAGGCCGCCTCCGAGACCGTGTTCCTCGAGGTGGGGGACGAGCTCCGTGGCCATGCGCACCACGCTGGTGACGTTCGTGTTCAGCATGCGCTGAAAGTCGAGCCAGCTCAGCCGCCCGTGCTCACCGAAGTGGGTGACGCCGGCGTTGAGGATGGCGGCGTAGAGTTGCCTGCCCTGAGTGGCTTGTTCGAGCGCGCGATCGACCTCACTGACATCTGCGAGGTCTGCGCAGATCGTGACGACCTGGACGTTGGCCTTGCTTTCGAGCTCCTGCTGCAGCTCCAGCAGCCGCTGCTGGCGGCGGGCTACCGCAACGATGTTGGCGCCATGCTCTTGTGCGAGCTTGCGAGCCATGGCTTGCCCCAGGCCAGACGATGCGCCCGTGACCAACACCCAACGCCCGCGAAAGTTCATCGGCTTCATTTGGCGGTAACTCCGAGCCCCACCTAGCATCAAATCAGGCGAAGTCATACTGCGTCATGAGCGCGCGCCGGCCGTGATCCACGAGTAACTACGAAATCGGGTACTAGGGCTGCAGGGCGGAATCCATTCCGGCTTGCAGCACGTCAGTAACAAAACCCGTACTGAGGCCACAGCTGTGCGTGCCGGAAATCCTCACTGCACACTGAGTCGAGGTATGACCGATCCATGCGCACAATAGCCATGCTGCTGGCCTCGAACGTGTTCATGACGTTTGCCTGGTATCGCCATCTGAAAGCGCAGCAGGACAGCCCACTCTGGTGGGCAATCCTGGTGAGTTGGGGCATTGCGTTTTTCGAGTACTGCATTGCCGTGCCGGCCAACCGCTGGGGCTACGGGCAATTCACCTTGATGGAGCTCAAGGTGATCCAGGAGGTGACCACGCTGCTCGTCTTCGCCGGGTTCGCCGTGTACTACATGAACCTCCATCTCAATCTGAATCACGTGTGGGCGGCAGTGTGCCTGGTGGGGGCCGTGTTCTTTGCGTTCCGCTCCTAGAGCGCGCAATTGCACGCGAAAACGTCGCTTTGCCGCCCCGGACCGAAGCCCGGGGTTCCCCGGCAAGGGACCGAGCAGGCACGCGCAGATCTTTCGCTTAACAGCCCGATGGTCCTGGCCGTTTTGGAGGGTTGCCAAGCAGTCCCCCGATGTCCTCTCCCGCAGACGAAACCGCACTCCTGATCGACGACGATTGGCGAGTGCTCGTAGCGACGCAAGAAACGCTCGAAAAAGCGCACTACCGCGTGGTGACGCGAGATCGCGTCGCGGGCGTGATCAATACCATTCAGCGCGAGAAGCCGAGGATCGTGTTGGTCGATCCCGACATGTCGGGAATCTCTGGGCAGGGACTCGTCAAGATTCTCAAGCACGCCGAGTCGCGCCACCGCGCATTGGTGCTCCTGCATTCGACCCTGCCCTTCGACGAGCTCTACGAACGCTCGCAAAGCTGCGGCGCCGACGGCTACATCCAAAAGAACGAGCCGGCAGGCCGATTGATCTCTCAGATCCACTATTGGGCGGGACGCGCCCGCGCAGCTCGCAGCGGCGCCGCGAAGATCCTCACGCGTGAGCCTTCACTGAAGCCGCCGCCGCCGAGCGTCAGCCTGTCCACGCAGAACGCCGTGACAACCGCGTCGCAGAAACCGGTGGTGCTGTTCGTGGATGACGACCCCGTGATGCTAAAAGCATTCCGGCGCGACTTCCTGAACGAAAATATCGCGTGTGAGTTCGCGCAAACTGGCGAGAGCGCGCTTGCACTGCTGAGCTCTACTTCGCCGCCGGATGTAGTCGTGTGCGATCTACTGATGCCGGGCATCTCGGGCGCCGACCTGTACGAGAAAGCGATGCGCATCGATCCCAGCTGGCGCAAACGCTTCATCTTCACGACGGGTTTCTCGAGCGTGAGTCACATCTCGGCGTTCGTGGAATCGGTGCAGGGGCGCGTGCTCAAGAAGCCGATCAACACGCCCGAATTGCGAGAAGCCATTCGCTACGCCGCTCTGACGGCGCGCGTGTTCACGGCCAGAAACTCGCTACGAATGCGCGAGCCGGGCCCCGCGCGCACCCTCTGACTTGCACGCGCCAGCGTGGCACCCGCGCGCGGTCGACGCTCATCGAAAAATTCCGGGCTCGCTACGCAAATGCGCACTGAACGAGACGCTGAACGACAGGCGTGCGGCACGCGCGCGTTCGCATTTGTGACGCACGAGAGACTGGACGTCTGGTAATATTGAAGGCTTGCGGCGGGTCGAATTTACAGAACCACAGTGTGGGTCGCGCTCCCGGTTGACGCAAGCCAAGCGCAGCCACACGGCTGTAGGCGTGAACGGCAATGTGCTCTCAGGTGTGAGACGCTTCGCACTGCTCGGGGTAGCACTCATTGCCGGGTCCGCGCTCGCAAGCTGCAACACCGCGCGCGCCAAGTCACACGGAGCTACCGCACAGGTCAGCCGCGCAGCCCTGGGTTTGAGTGAAGCTCGCCCGCGTTTGGGCAACACGAACGGGACGGCAAACCGCCCGTCGGATAACACCGCCGCGGCCCTGGGCACCGACAACCCCGAGCTTGCGCCCGCTTGCCCCACGAACATGGCCCGCATCGATGGTTTCTGCATCGACCGCTACGAGGCCGTGCTGGTGCAGCGCACAGCTGACGGCAAAGAGATCGCGCATCCAGCCTGCGAGGCTCCTGTAGACGGCGTGCGCTACGAAGCCCGATCGGTGCGCGGCGTGCGACCGCAGGGGTACATCAGCCAGGTGTCTTCGGACGAAGCCTGCCAGAATGCGGGGAAGCGGCTGTGTTCAGTGACCGAGTGGTATACGGCGTGTCGCGGTAGTGAGCGCCATACGTATCCTTATGGGGATAGCTACGCCCGCGGCAAATGCAATTCTGGCAAGCCGCATCTGCTCGGGCGGATGTTCGGCAACAACGCGCGGCTCTGGTCCTACAAGAACTTCAACAATCCGCGGCTGAACCAGGAGCCCGGTTTTCTCAGCCCCACGGCCGAGTACGAGCAATGTGTCAGCGACTACGGCGCCTACGACATGGTCGGCAATCTGCACGAGTGGGTGAGTGATCGCGTGGATCCTTCACTCGGACAGAAGGTGCAGCTCTTGAGCGGGGTGCAGGGCGCCACCTACCGCAACGCAGGGAACGGCATCTTCATGGGCGGCTTTTACAGCACCACCGATCAGCAGGGCGAGGGCTGCCACTTCACCACCGTGGGCCACGAGCGCCGGTATCACGACTACTCGACCGGATTTCGCTGCTGCAAGGACGCCTCCGGGCCCTAGAGGCGGCGCCGCAGACCGATCCGATCGAAGCGGACGCGGGCCGGCCTGGTTCGCTATAGCTCGGGGATGGCAGAAACGTTCGATGTCCTTCTCGTCGGTGCCGGGCACAATGGCCTCGTGTGCGCGGCCCTGCTCGCGCGCGCAGGGCTTTCGGTGTGTGTGCTGGAGGAACACGCGGTCACCGGCGGTGCCGCTCGCACCGAACGGCCCTTCGCGCGGGCTCCGGGCGTAGGACAATCCACGGGCGCTTATCTGCTCGGCTTGATGCCGCCGGAGCTGATCGGCGAGCTCGGTCTGGAGCTGCCGCTGATACGGCGGGATCCGCACTACTTCCTGCCGACCGTTTCCGGACGTTATCTGCTGTTCGGCTCCGACGCCGCCGCGACCGAGCAGCAGTTCTCGAAGTTCTTCTCGGACGCGGACTGGCGTGCGCACCTGGCTCTGCAAGCCGAGCTTGCCGCGCTGCGTGAGGACATCGGCCCGACCTGGCTGGCGGAGCCTCTCGGCATCGAGGAGACCGCCGAGCGTCACGTACGCGCTCCGCTGCGAACGCACTTCGTCAATCTCTGTCGTGGATCCGTCG
>DATHEN010001176.1:0-2404 GCA_035318565.1 Polyangiaceae bacterium | reverse complement strand
CCACGCATTGTCCGGCGCTGGCGACACGCCCGAGTGAGACTGTGCCGGCGGCGGTGGTCAGCTGAATGTTCACGCGATTGACGTCGATGTTGGCGCCGCTCGGGATCGGGAAGTCACAGCTCACGACCTGGCCGCGAATGGTGTTGAGCGCTTGCAGGAACGCGTTCGAGCCGCCGTCGTTCACGTTGATGGCCTGCTGTGTGCCGCCGCGGCTGGCCAGTGTGTTCAAGGTCGTGAACACGGCGCCGGTCATGCCCATCACGTAGATCGGAATGCTCGGGTTGCCTCCGAAGCTCGCGGCGGCCACGTTGCCGAGTGTCGTGATGTCGTTGCTGCAGCCGTTGGGTTCGCCGTCGGTGACGAGCACACCGACGCAACGCTCCGTCGGATTTTGTGCCACGTACTGCGTGCAATAGCGACGGATGCCGTTCAATGCGTCTTCGGTGGGCGTGCCGTTGCTGGTGGTAGCTTTGGCGTTGATGGAGGTCGTGATGGCCGCGGCGTTGCCGGGCAAAATGCCCATGGCCACACCCGCACCCCCCGTCACGTCGGCGAGATCGTAACCGCTGCCGTCACAGGCGGCGTCGTTGTTCGGAAAGTACGTGAGCGCGACTTTCAAACCCGCAGCCGTCGGGGAGCTCACGAAGCTACTGATCCCTTGCTTGGCGTTGGCCCACTTTTGACTGCCGTCTTGCACCATGCTCGACGACGTATCGAGCATCACGAGCAGCGCCACGGGTTCGAGCGTCGCTTCCACGTTGCCCACGGCGCAGGCCGCGTCGGGAGTGAGCTCGCCGCCCTCACCGCTCGAGCCGTCGTTGCCGAGGATCGAGCCGCCGGTGCCCGGCAGCGTGCCGCCGTTACCGCCGGATGCGCTGCTGCCTCCTTGCCCGCGGCTGCGCGGGTCGAAGCCCTCGTCGTTGTCCGAGCCGCCGCAGGCACCGAAGATGCTCGACGCCCCGAACGCGCTCAGGGCGACGACGAACGCCGGACGGATTAGACGACCTAGCCGCGAAAGTCCCATAATCATTGAAGCGCACCTCTCCCCGATAGGACAATGATGTCCGAGGAACGGCCGGGCGCCAAGGGCCCGCTGAGAGCGCGGCTAGATACGCGGAGTTGGTGACCGCGCGGCCCGCTCAGTCCGGGTCGGGAACGTCGATCACGTCCGAGCAGGTGAACTCCACGTTGATGGCGGCCTGCGGGTTGGCCTGCACCGTGGTGCACGTGCTCGGGCAGAGCACGATCTCCGTGGGGTTTGCGAGGTTGTTGTACTTCCACGCATTGGCGGCCGCGCAATTCTGGTCGTACGTGAACGTGGTCGCGGGATTCGCGCCGCTCGAGTAGAGCACCCGCACCCGGTTCTTGTTGAAGGTCTGGCCCGCGGGGGCAGGTGGGATGGGCAGGTTGCACGAGACCGCCTGGCTGCGGATCTGGTTCACCGCGTTGCGGAATGCGGTGATCGTCGCGCTGGGATCTCCGGTCGCGATGATGTGCGCCGTCGACGTACCGCCTGCCGTTGCGATGCCATTCAAGAAGCCGAGCGTGTTCGGACCTGGAGGCGGGTTGTTCACACCGATGACGTATGTGCGGAATCCGGCTTGCAGTGCTCTGCGCGCTTCAGCCTCTACCCGCGAAACGTCATTCACCGGACATTGGTCGGGCACGCCGTCCGTGACGAGCACGATGGCATATGCACCCGGTGTGCTCGTGCGTCGGCCCTGCACGTAAGTGATGACGCCGTTCATGACCGCTTCGGTAGGAGTCGCCGTGCGACTGGCGATGGTCGGATCGACCTGATCGAGCGCTGTCGAGAAGGGATTGCTCGCCGACCCGTTGAGCGCCGTCATCGGCACGTTCGGAGTGCCGTATGAGCTCGCGTTGCAGCGATTGCCGGTGTTCGTCGTCGGGAAAAAAGTCATGGACGCGGAGATGCCGCGCGATGCCGGATCGGCAAAGAAGGCCTTGGTTGCCGCCTCGATGGGGTCCCACTTCAAGTCCTTGCGGTAATAGGTCTCGAAGGTGCTTCCCATGCTCGCCGAAGCATCGAACGCGAACGCCAGGAACACCGGCTGAAGCCGTGCCTGCGCTTTCGCGTTGCCGCACACTCCGCCGCCTCCATCACCGGTGGTCGCACCGCCGCCATCCGGCGGAGGACGAATGCTGCCGGCGGTGCCGCCATTGTTGGTCCCGCCGTTGGACGCGCCGCCCGACGCCGAGCTGCCGCCGACACCGTCCTCGAACTCGGAGTTTCCACCGCCGTCGCCGCAGGCGATGACGATGCTCGAGATCGCGAATGCACCAACGCCGAACTGGGTGACGCAGCGAAGCATAAGATTAAGGCGTGAAGGCCCTGAAGACATAATCAACCTCCAGAATACAAGTGCATGTTCACTGGGACTTC
>DATHEN010001175.1:0-4049 GCA_035318565.1 Polyangiaceae bacterium | reverse complement strand
GAGGCCGCGCTCGCCAACAACCTCGAGCCCGACCTGCCGGCCGACGGCGTCGTGACCGGCACCGCCACCGTCGGCGGCCGCACGGTCTGCATCATGGCCAACGACTCGACGGTGAAGGCCGGGTCGTGGGGTCGCCGCACGGTCGAGAAGATTCTGCGCATTCAAGAGCAGGCGACTCGGCTCGGCTGCCCGCTGTTCTACCTGGTGGATTCGGCCGGAGCGCGCATCACGGACCAAGTGGAGATGTTTCCCGGACGCCGCGGCGCCGGCCGCATTTTCTACAATCAGGTGCAGCTGAGCGGTCAGGTGCCGCAGGTATGCTTGTTGTTCGGGCCTTCAGCGGCGGGCGGCGCGTACATCCCCGCGTTCTGCGACATCGTGGTGATGGTTCAGGGCAACGCCAGTATGTATCTCGGCTCGCCGCGCATGGCGGAAATGGTGATCGGGGAGAAGGTCACGCTCGAGGAGATGGGCGGCGCGAAAATGCACTGCAGCGTCTCGGGCTGCGGGGACGTGCTCGTCGAGAACGAAGACGAAGCCATCGCCTATGCCAAGGCGTACATCGCGTACATGCCGCAGAGCTTTCGAGAGCTGCCCGCTGCTCGCGCCGCTCGGTCGCCCAAAGCGGGCGCCCGAGCTCTCTGCGACGTGGTCGTGGCGGACGAAAACAAGCCGTTCGACATGTTCGAAGTCATCCACGTTGTCATCGACGAAGGCAGCTTCGTCGAAGTGAAGAAGCGCTTCGCCAAAGAAATCATCACGGGCTTCGCCTGCATCGAGGGTCAGCCGGTGGGCATCGTTGCCAATCAGCCGAAGCATCTCGGCGGTGTGCTGTTCGTGGACAGCGCGGACAAAGCGGCGCGTTTCATCTGGCTCTGCGATGCTTTCAATTTGCCGCTGCTGTATTTGGCCGACGTGCCGGGCTTCATGATCGGCAGCAAGGTCGAGCGTCAGGGGATCATTCGCGCCGGAGCCAAGATGATAGCGGCCGTGAGCGAAGCCACGGTGCCCAAGCTCTGTGTCGTGGTGCGCAAAGCGTATGGCGCGGGCTTGTACGCGATGTGCGGGCCCGCGTTCGAGCCGGACGCGTGCATCGCTTTACCGACGGCATCGATCGCGGTGATGGGCCCGCAAGCCGCGGTGAATGCCGTTTATTACAACAAAATCCAAGAGGTGCCCGCCGGAGCCGAGCGCGAAGCGTACGTCGCCGAGCTCCGCGACCAGTACCGGCAAGACGTGGATCTCGCGAAGCTGGCGAGCGAGCTCGTCGTCGATCAGGTGGTGCCATTCGAGGGCCTGCGCGAAGAAGTCGCGCGGCGCTTCCGGTATGCCGCCGGCAAGCGCGAGTCACGTGCTTCGAAGAAGCATTTGATCCCACCGGTGTAAGGCGTGCGGGCGCGTCACATAGCGCTGCTCTCGGCGGCCTGTGCGCTTGCGATCAGCGCCACGGCGAGCGCCGAGCTCGCCGTGGAGGAGTTGGTTACGCTGCTCGGCGCCGGCGCCCGGGGACAACGACCAGGCGCGGCGCCGCCGGTTTGGTTGACGTTGCCGGGCACTACGCGCGTTCCGCTGCTGGTCCAATTGCCGCGCGGCGTGGACGCGCGAGCCCGTGGGCTCGTGCCAGCGGCACCGGGATTCGCCGTGGCTTACCCCGACCTCGGGCGCGTGTCCGAGCTCGGCGCGCACAACCGTGATTTGAAGTTTCTGTGGTCGCCGCCGCGGCGGGCGTTGATCGAACAGGCGGGCGTATGGGCGCGCGTCGATCGCTTCAAATCGCGCACGGGCGGTACGGGTCTGGGCGCCGTGATCGGGATTATCGACACCGGGCTCGACGTGCTTCACCGGGATTTTCGGCATGCGGACGGCACCACGCGCGTGCGCTGGTTGATCGATTTTTCCCAGGACGCGCGCGCTGTGCACGCCGAGCTCGAAAGCGACTACGGCTGCCTGGCGGCGCCGCCGGCGCAGCCGCAGCACCGCTGCGCCATCTTCAGCTCGGAAGATCTCGATGCGCTGATCGGTAACGACGTTCAGGGCGACGAGCCGCAAGACGCGAGCGGACACGGCACGCACGTGGCATCGCTGGCGGCGGGCAACGGTTTGTCGCAGGCGCCGCCTCGGCACGCGGGCATTGCGCCGGAGGCACCGCTGATCATCGCGCGCGTGGCGCGCAGCGGCGGCGAGGGGATCGCGGATCCGGATATCGTGCTCGCAGCGCGTTTCATCTTCGAACAGGCGGCGCACCTGGGTCTGCCCGCCGTCGTGAACTTGAGTCTCGGAAGTGACTTCGGAGCGCACGACGGCTCCGCGCCGGTAGAGCAAGCGCTCGCCGCGCTGGTCGGTGATGCCGAGCCCGGTCGAGCGTTGATCGTCGCGGCCGGCAACAGCGGGGGCCTGTATACGAAGCTGAGCAAAGGCTACCCCGAGCCGCTCGGTATTCACACCGAGGTGCACGTTCCGCGCGACTCACCCACGCGCGTGCCGGTTTTGATGCCTGCTTCGAGCAAAGACACGCTTCAAGGCACGGTCTGGATCTGGGTCACGACGCGCGCGTCCGATGACTTGAGCGTAGGGCTGGTCGATCGCACGGACGAGTGGCTGATCGAGCCGGTTGCGCCGGGTGGCATGGCCGGCACTCAGCGCGGCGACGTCAGCTTCACCGTGCTGAACCGCGCCGCGCGCGACGGTGTCGACCCCGGCACGACCGGGACTGTGGTGATCCTCGACGGCAAGATCAAGCCGGGATCCGTGTTTGCATTGCGCTTCGAGGGGCACGGCACTGCGCGCATCTGGCTGACTAGCAGTGGAGAACTCACCCCCGGGGAAGACGGCGTAGGTCCCTTGCTGCCGCGCGCCAGCAAGGCGGGCACCATCAACATTCCCGCATCGCACGAGAGCCTGATCGCCGTGGGGGCGACCCTGAATCGGCTCGAGTGGGAGCTCGAGGGTGGAGACCGTATGCGGATCGAGAGCCACGGATCACTCGAGAACCCTCCGCTCGATAGCCTCGCGTACTTCAGCTCGGCGGGACCGACTGCACACGGCTTCATGAAGCCGGATATCGTGGCGCCCGGGGCGTATATCATCGGCGCCATGGCGCAAGTCGCCGACCCGCGCTCGAACGGCGGAGCGGGCCTCTTCGCATGCGTGGAGCCGGGGGTAGCAGCGGGCGCGCAATGCAAGGTGACGGATCCGTTTCACGCCGTGGCGAGCGGCACGTCGATGGCATCGCCGATCGTGGCCGGCGCAGTCGCGCTCCTGCTCGAGCGCGACCCGACGCTGACGCAGGCCCAAGTTCGCACCCTGCTTCAAGCCGGCGCGCGCAAGGTCACGGGCGCCGTACTTTACGAACAGCAGCTCGGCGCGGGAGCGCTCGATCTGGACGAGAGCCTGGCCGTGCGCATGGCGGAGCAGAGTCCGATCCGCCGCGATCCGGACGCCGGACAGAGCTTCATCGCTCTCGCCGACGACGTCATGCGACCGGATCCAGAATGGCCACTCAACGGTTTGCTCGAGCTACGCGACGCGGACGGGCACATCGCGGACGGCTTCGACGCAGAGCGGCTCCGGGTGCGTGTGGCGCCCAACGGCGTGCGGAGCAGCCTCGCGCGCCTGGCGCCCGGATCGTGGTCGCTACGACTGTTCGGCAAGGCGGGGACCGGTGGGCAGACCTTGAGCATCGACGTCGAGCTCGATGGCCGGAGTATCGTTCGGCGCCGTCTACCGATCGCGGTCGATCGCTGGGTCGCCGAAGGCGGCGCCTCGGCCCGCGGCGGGTGCAGCGTCACCTCGTCCCCGAACACCGGGGTCCCGCTCCTGGCTCTGCTCGGGTCGTTGCTGATGCTCCGGCGCAGGCTCCGCCGCATTGCTACGTCATAGCTTTGCGAGATACACGAGGCAGCCGTGCGCTTCGAAGGGGCTCCGGTCGGGGTCGAGCGGGTGCGCTAGATCGACACCCCCCATGTTCGTGCCGACGATCAGCAAGGCAGCGGCGGACTCCAGATTCGATGCGCGTGCTTCGACGCTCGTCGCGCGTTCTTGAAACGGAA
>DATHEN010001174.1:0-6903 GCA_035318565.1 Polyangiaceae bacterium | reverse complement strand
ACGGCCACGTTGACGTTCGAGGGCGCGCTCGCCGGGCGAGTGGATGGACCAACCGTGACGTGTCCCGCGCCAGGAGAAGAGAGCGACGCCTACGCCACGTGGCGCTGGCGAGGTACTGTGGATGATCGGCCCGTGACAGTGATGGTGGCCGCGCTGCGATCCGCCACTTACCCGGATGTGCTCATGATCGAATCCGGCGGCGACGCTTGGGGTGGCACGCCGCGGACGTCAGCGTCGGACCCCTCACCCGGCTATTTTGAAGCGCGCATCGATGCCGACGGCACACTGCACATCGATGGCAGCGCTATCGGCTTCGCCCCCAGTACAGTCGCGCGTACGCCCGGCACGGTTTACATCAAGGGCGCTCTGCGCTGTCCAAAGAAGTAACGACCCCTTAGGTCCCAGGCAAGAAGCGAAGCAGCTTACCAGCTGCGCGAGCCAGCAAACTCGGAGCGGGAGTGCGGTAGGCCCACAGTTTGCGGACAAGGCTCAGGACATCCCACTCGGCAGCGGTGCCGGCGGGAAAGTAAGCGACATCCCCGGCGCAGAGCCGGTGCGTCTTGTCTCCCACGTGCACGATGACCTCGCCCTCCAGGATGTGGACGAGCTCATCGGAGCGGTACTGGATCCGAAACCGTCCGGGCGTGCACTCCCAAACGCCGCAGTCGAACTTGCCATCGGCGGAAACGATTTCATTCACCGAGCGCGCGCTGGGCGCGCCGCTGACGATATCCGACGCTGCGAATGGCGCGGAGTGAGGCCGGCATTTCGAAATACTGAAGCTGCGCGGCGGCGCGACCTGGCTCGTTGAGGCGGCGACGCGAAACGCACCCTCGAGCACGCCAAAGAGCCGAAAGGCGAACCGGGATGAGCGAATTCCGCGTGCACCCAATTGGTCGTTCAATGCCCTACGAGTAAGGTGCGGAAAGCCGCGCGCAATGGCGGCCCGTGCAATATGGTGGGAGAAACGCCGCAATTGTAAGCGCCGGAACGCACGCGCCCGGGCCGAACGGGGCCGCTGCTTGACCCCTGGTGACGAGCGCACAAGCTAGCGGGGTGAGCGAACAAGACCGCGTGCTGCAGCGTGCCTTCGAGCTTCAAGCCGAGGACGAAACCCAGCAAGAAGAGCAACATGCTGCGCAAAGGCTGCGCGTGGCGGTGGAAGACGTGGGGCTCGATCCGGCATACCTGGAGAAGGCCGAGCAGGATCTGAAGCAGCAGGCCACACGCCGGAGCAAGGCCCGGCGAGCGCTGCTAATCGCGGCCGGCTCACTCGTCGCGGCAGTAGGCCTCGCAGCGGGCGTGGTTCGCGTGCTCGACCCACCCGCGCCTGCACCGTGGACGCAGAATTTCGATCAGTCTGGAGCGTGGGCGCTCGATGTGAATCCCGGTACCAAGAGCCAGCTGCGCTTCGAGAGTGAGCTCGGTCGCGGCAAGGTCGCGGTGCTGGATGTGCAACAGTTCGCGGTCGAAGGCAGCCGCGCGTTCCAGACCAGTCTGCAGACCAGCGCGGTGCCGAACGATCTCAGTCGCTACGACACGCTGTCACTCGACGTGAAGGGCAGCCTGCCGGCCGCGCGCGTGCAACTGGAAGCGAGCGGCAGCGAGCGCTGGGTCTCTGCGCCTATTTCCGCCACTTCGCAGTGGAAGACCCATCGCCTCGAGCTCGCGGACTTCCAGCATCAGATTCGTGAGGGCGGAAGGTGGATGACGGTCGATGACGCGGCGCCGGAAAGCGTGAGTCGCATCGTCGTCAACCTCGGCGAGGGCGCGAATGCCGCGACCGCCCAGGGCCAGCTGGCGATCGATAATTTGAAGATCGAGTAGCGCCGCACGTGCGCGCTGCTGGAGGGCTGACGTTGGCGAGGCGCTTCTGATTTGGTTTTGTTAGTTGGGGTCTGTACTTACAAAAACAAAAAGAAGGGGCGCCGCCGGCGGTGTCCGCTCGGGCCGGCCGGAAGCTCAGGTTTCGTCGCCGAGATCGGTGCTCAAGAAGAGGTCGTGAATCTCGAGCTTGCTCGGGCCCGCGAACATTTCCTTGGGCGCGCGATTGGCGTGCGCTTCGGCGAACGCGGGACTCTGCGTCCAGGCCACGAAGTCCTCGAGCGAGCGCCACCAGGTTTTGACTTCGTAGTAGCCCTGCTCGTTGGGATCGGGAACGAAGCCCCCCGCTTCGTGGTCGAACTTCATGGGCCGAGGGCGGTGCACTTCGTTGCGTATGAAGCCGGGTGAGCGATCCACCAAGTGGACCCGCCGCCGAAAGCGATCTTCGAAGTCGATCTGATGACCTTCGGCGACGGGAATGCGGTTCGTGACGACTATCATGCCGCTCTGTGTGCCATGACGGCGCGCAGGCGACGAGCCCTTCAGCCTCGACCCGTCGCGTCCCTGACCCGCCGGTGCTATCGCACTGCCTGGCATTGGCTGTCGTCTGCATCGAATCTCCGCACGGGGCCGAGCGCTTCGCCGAGGCGTGTGGATTCCTGCGTGCTCAGGAGCCCGGCCGAGAGCTGCTCGTGCTCGGGGCGAGCATCGAAGCCGCCAACACGCTGATTCGCGGCGCGCTCGCGCAGGGAAAAGCAGTGTTCGGCTGGCAGCGGCTCACACTGAACGCTCTGGCTGCACGGCTCGCCACCACACGGCTCGCGCGGCGTGGCGTGGTCGTAGCTCCGCGTCTATCCCTGGAAGCCGTCTGCGCGCGGGTGGTGGCCCAGCTCGCCGCCAGCTCCGAGCTGGGCCGCTTCGAGGCGGTTCAGGACCGTCCCGGTCTGGCGCGCGCCCTCGCGAACACCGTGTTCGAGCTCGGTCAAGCGCGGGTGGATCCGGCGCTGCTCGAAACCGAGCCGGCGGCGCGCGACCTCGGGCGGCTCTGGGCCGCCTATCAGAAAGAGCTCGCAGCCGTTGGACTCACCGATCGCGCTGGGCTCTTGAGCGAGGCGCTCGACGTCGCGCGCAGCGGGAGTCATGCGTTCGCCCGCGTCCCCGTGGTGCTCTACGATCTGCGCGTCACGTCGGCGCTCGAAGCCGAGCTGATTGCGGCGCTGGTTCAGAGCGCACCGCAGGTGTACGCCACACTGCCGAGCGGCGACGCATCCACTCGCCGCTATCTCGAGCAAGCACTGGGCGTCTCGGTCGAACGCCGCCGCAGCGGGCAGCTGCGCGCCGTGGAACGCGTGCAGGCGAACCTCTTCGAAGCCGCAGCCGAAACGGGCTCGCTCGACGACTCGGTGAGCGTGCTGTCTGCGCCCGGTGAGAGTCGGGAGAGCGTCGAGCTCGCGCGCCGTATGCTGGCCGAAGCGCGCCGCGGCGTTCCCTTCGACCGCATGGCGGTTCTGTTGCGTGCGCCCGAGCAATACCGCGTACACCTGGAGACGGCGCTCCACCGCGCCGGCATTCCCGCTTACTTCTCGCAGGGCACTCGGCGCCCGGAACCCAGCGGACGGGCTTTTCTGGCGCTTCTCGCCTGCGCGGCCGAGGGGCTCTCGGCACGGCGCTTTGCAGAGTACCTGTCGCTCGGCGCCGTGCCCCGCACGCTGGCGGGCGGCGCGCCGCCGCCACAGACTCCGCGCGAGCAACGTTTCGTGGCGCCGGCGGACGAAGCGCTGCCCCCAGGCCTCACCCCGGCGCAGTCGAACGATGCTCCGGAAACCTCGCCAGACGGGGCTTCGCTTCGAGCGCCGCGGCGCTGGGAGAAGCTCCTCGTGGATGCCTCGGTGATCGGCGGGCGCGAGCGCTGGGCGCGGCGCCTGAACGGGCTCTGCGCCGGGCTGCAAGCGGAGCTCGCCGAGCTCGTGCACGAAGACGAGCCGCGCGCCGCGCGCCTCCAACGGGATCTCGCGCAGCTCGAGAGCTTGCACGCGTTCGCGTTGCCGTTGATCGACGATCTGGCCGCGCTTCCCAGCGAAGCGCGCTGGGGCACGTGGCTCGATGCGTTGTCTGCGCTGGCAACGCGGGCGCTCGCCTCTCCCAACTCCGTCTTGGAAGCCCTGGCCGAGCTCAACCCACTCGCCCCGGTTGGCCCCGTAGGCATGGCCGAGGTGCGCGTCGTGCTCGAGGCACGCCTCGGCGATCTGCGAGTACTCCCGAAGGGCGGCACGGCCGGCAAGGTATGGGTCGGCTCCGCAGAAGAAGCGCGCGGCCTGGTCTTCGACGTGGTCTTCGTGCCGGGGCTGGCCGAGCGTCTATTCCCGCAAAAAGTATTGGAAGATCCGCTGCTCCTGGACGGTGCGCGCCGCGCTCTTTCGGCGCATCTGCCCACCAACGACGAACGCATCGGACACGAGCGCATTGCCTTCCGTGTGGCCGCGGGTGCGGCGGCGCAGCGCCTGGTTCTCTCGTATCCGCGCGTGGACGTCGACGAAGGCCGGCCGCGCGTGCCCTCCTTCTACGCCCTCGAAGCACTGCGCGCCGCCGAGGGCGCACTGCCCGGCTTCGACGAGCTGGTACGGCGCGCAGAAAAAGGCGCGGCCGCGCGCATTGGTTGGCCCGCGCCACCGGAGCCGGCACAGGCAATCGACCCGAGCGAATACGACCTGGCGATGCTCGATCGCTTCCTGCGCCAGCGCGCCGAGGAATCACGAGGGGCCGCGCACTACCTGCTTCACGCCAACCCACACCTGGCACGCGCTCTGCGTTTTCGGGGCCGCCGCTGGAAGTTCACGAAGTGGTTTCCGACCGACGGTTTCGTGGAGCCGAGCCCGACGGCTCGTGCCGCGCTCGCTCGGCACCGACTCAGCGAGCGCGCCTACTCCGCGACGGCGCTCGAACGCTACGCGGCGTGTCCGTACAAGTTTTACCTGGGCGCCATCGTGGGGCTCGCGCCACGCGCGTCCATCGCTCCCATAGACGAACTGAACGCCGCGCAACGCGGCCAATTGATTCACGAGCTCCAGCGGCTCGTCCTCTCCGAGCTCAAGGACGCTGGGCTCTTGCCCGTCAGCGCGGCGCGCCTCGCAGAAGCCACGGAGCGGCTCGAGCGAGCCGTAGAACACGTTGCAACGGAGTGGCGCGATCGCCTTGCGCCCGCCATCGACCGCGTCTGGGACGACGCCATCGCTTCGATTCGTTTCGACCTCCGGGAATGGCTCGCCGGCATGTGCGAATCGAGCTGGGTTCCCGTGCATTTCGAGCTCGGTTTCGGCTTACCCCCCCACCCCGCGCGCGACCCGGCAAGCCAGAGCGAAGCCGTGGAGCTCGAGTGCGGGCTGCGTTTGCGCGGGGCCATAGACATGGTCGAGCAGTGGGGCGACACGGTGCGCGCAACCGATCACAAGACCGGACGCCGTCCAGTCGCAGAAGGGTTCGTGATCGGCAAGGGCAGCGTGCTCCAGCCGGTTCTGTACGCGCTGGCGCTCGAGCGCCTGCTGCCTTCGCGCGTCGCCTCGGGCAGGCTCCACTATTGCACCACCGACGCAGGTTTCGTAGAACGCGAGGTTCCGCTCGACACGGTCGCACGAGAAGCAGCCGTACGCCTGGCAAAGACCATCGACGCCGCGATCGACCAGAGCTTCTTACCCGCCGCCCCGGGCGAAGGGGCGTGCCAGTACTGTGAATACGCCGTGGTGTGTGGACCGTACGAAAGCCTGCGCAGTCGCAGAAAACCCAAGCGCGACATCGAACCGCTCCTGCAGCTCAGGTGTGAGCGATGATCGGCAAAGAAGAATCGAGTCTGGTCGACGCCGTCGCGCGCGGGCGCATCCGCGAAGATCTCGACACCACGCTGGTCGTCGAGGCGGCGGCTGGCACCGGCAAGACCAGCGAGCTCGTGCGCCGCATCGCCAAGGTGCTCGCTACGGGACGCACGAGCCTCGAACGCATCGTGGCCGTGACCTTCACCGAAAAAGCCGCCGGGGAGATGAAGCTGCGGCTGCGCGCTGAAATCGAATCCGCGCGCCGGCAGGCGGCGGGCGATAGCGTCGCTCGCGCCGGTTTGGAGCAGGCCCTCGCCGAGCTCGAGGCCGCGCGCATCGGCACGATTCACGGTTTCTGTGCCGATTTGCTGCGCGAACGGCCGATCGAAGCCCGCGTCGACCCCAGCTTTCGCGTGCTGGACGACGAAGGCTCGCGCGCTCTGCTCGTGCAGGCATTCGACCGCTGGTTCGAACAGAGTTTGTCCGACCCGCCCGAAGGCGTGCGGCGCATGTTGCGCAGGCGCGCGGCGCGTTACGAAGCCGACGCGCGCGCACGACTGTTCGACGCCTGCCGGGCACTGATCGAACACCGTGATTTCGATACCCCATGGTCGCGCCCCGCGTTCGAGCGCAATCAACGCATCGATGCGCTCTTGGCAGAGATGGATCCGCTCGCCGCGCTGGCGGGCAGCGCACGCAGCCCGAGCGACTACCTCGCCAAGAACCTGCGCGCGCTCGAGCGCTTTCTGCGCGACGTGACCCGCGGCGAAGAAGCCCGTGGCCGAGACCACGACGCACTCGAACATCAGCTCGCCGCGTTCGCGAAAAACCGCGACGCAAACTGGAAGCACAAGGGCAGCGGCGCGTGGTACGCGGACAACATCCGCCGCGCGGAGCTGCTCTCGCGACGCGACGCGCTCAAGGCCGAGCTGGATACGTTCGTGATCGACTCGAACGCGGACCTGGCAGCGTGCTTGCAACGCGATCTGTGGCCAGTGGTGCGAGCGTACGAGGAGCTCAAGGCGCGATCCGGTGCGCTCGATTTCCTGGATCTGCTCGTCTTGACTCGGAATCTCGTGGAGCGCGACGGGACCGTGCGGCGCGAGCTGCAGGGCAAGCTCACGCACCTGTTCGTAGACGAGTTTCAGGATACCGATCCCCTGCAGGCCGAGATCTTGCTGCTGCTCGCCGCGGACGATCCGGAAACTTCCGACGCGTGGACCGCGCGCCCGATCCCCGGAAAATTGTTCGTGGTGGGCGACCCGAAGCAGGC
>DATHEN010001173.1:0-10311 GCA_035318565.1 Polyangiaceae bacterium | reverse complement strand
CCGAGGAGTTTCGCGGAGACGGCATAGCCGTCAACACGTTGTGGCCGCGTACGGTGATCGCCACTGCAGCGGTTCAGAACTTGCTCGGCGGGGACGAAGCCGTGGCGCGTTCGCGCACGCCAGACATCATGTCCGACGCGGCGCACGTGATCCTCACACGGCCCAGCCGCGAGTTCACCGGCAACTTCTGCATCGACGACGAAGTGCTGGCCTCGGCGGGCGTGACGGATCTGTCCAAGTACCAGCAGGTCCCCGGCGCCGAGCTGCTGCCCGACTTCTTCGTGTAGTGCCGGATCGACCGGTGTCGCGTCGCAGGCTCTCGTGGCACTGCGACGCGCGGTCGATCGCTCGCGCCACGGGCTACTGGAAGTTCTGCACTGCCCAGTTGCCGTCGAAGCCGCACGCGACGCGCGAGTACCTCGTGTTCGTCATGTTGATGTAGTGGCCGTGCTCCTGGTAGCAGCTGCCCGTGCAGGAACTCGTCGGAGGCGGCCCTTCGTCGAACATGCTTTGAATACAGCCGTTCACGGTGCCGCCCAGGCATTCATTTTGAGCCGAAGCACGCGGCGAACAGATATTCGCGCCAAAGCCTGCGTGGGGACTATTGCGAGCGCGATCGTACGCGGCGTGCTGATTCGCGCAGCTCTCGCCTTCCGTCCAGCGCGGAAGCGGCGGTAGACACACGCAGGCACGGAACTGATTGATGCGCGCGACACAGTCGACGTGCGGGTTGCCCGATGCTGGCGGGGGCGTCGGTCTGCACGCGTAGTTGGGCGTACAGGTCCCCGTACCGCCCGTACCTGCGGTACCTCCCGCGCCGCCTGTTCCTCCGGGGCCGCCGTTACATTCCGCGGGAGCGAATGCGATCACACCCGCTACCACCCACCAAGTTGCCTGCGTCATATCGGTAGCGTGCCCACATGTGCTGGAGACGCAAGCGTTACCTCGAAATGAATTCGAGCGCGCGAACGCTGTAATTTTCGCGTGCGCTCGAAGCCCTCAGATATGCCGTACTTCCGCCGGTGAGAGGCGTCTGCAACGGCTCTTCGACACTCCATTTTGCTGCTGACTCACAAATGCGAAACGGGTGACGAGCCTTACGGCAAAGTCACCCGTTTTTCGTCGCAGACGGCCAGTTATCAGCCGGACATCGCGCCCTTCATGACGGCGCCGGCGGCTTCCATGGCCGTGTTGTACGCCTGACCCTTGGAAAGATCGTTGATCTGCTTCCACTGCTCGGCGATCTGCTCGATGGTGAGGCCATCCGGCTTGATGTAGACGCCGGCACCTTCCACCACCGCGACGCGCGAGAAATAGCCGCCGCCCACGGCATAGGTCTGCGCCGTATCCGGCACGTCTTCCGAACACAGGTACGCAACCAGCGGAGACACGAACTCGGGCAAGAGCTTCTCGAGGATGTTCGGCGGCATGATCGTCTCGGTCATGCGGCTCTTGGCGATCGGGGCGATCACGTTGCACTTGATGTTGTACTTGCCACCCTCTTGCGCGAGCGTCTTGCAGAGGCCCACGATGCCGAGCTTCGCCGCGCTGTAGTTGGCCTGGCCGAAGTTGCCGTAGAGGCCGGCAGCGCTGGTCGTGAACACGACGCGCCCGTAGTTGTTCTCGCGCAGCAGCGGCCAGGCGGCCTTGGTGACGTTGTAGCTACCGGTCAGGTGAACTTGCATCACCTTGTTCCAGTCGTCGTCGGTCATCTTCACGAACGAGACGTCGCGCAAGATACCGGCGTTGTTGATCACGATGTCGAGCTTGCCGAAGGCTTCCTTGGCCGTGGCCACGAGCTTGGCGGCGCCCTCCGCAGTGTCGACGCCGTCGTAGTTCGCAACGGCCTGGCCGCCTGCGGCTTTGATCTCGTCCACCACCTTATCCGCTGCTTTGGTGCTGCCGCCCGAGCCGTCGATCGAGCCGCCCAAGTCGTTGACCACGACCTTGGCGCCGCGTGAGGCGAGCAGGAGGGCGTGCGAGCGGCCCAGGCCGCCGCCTGCGCCGGTGACGATAGCGACTCGATTGTCCAAACGGATCTCGGCCATGGATTGTCTCCTTCGATCTGAACATCAGGGCACCGGGGCCCGATAACGTCGTTGTGGGGAATTGAGAGGGCCCGGCGGGCCCTGCCCTGTTGCAAAGGGGCGCGCACCCTACCACAACGTCTCGTGAGTGCAGAGCGGCTTGCCGGGCGCGGCGCGCGGGCCAGTGCAAGCCCAGACTTGCGCGGATTTTGGCGAATGCCGGGCCTTCAGTACTCGATTTTCAAGATCTCGATTTCGATCTCGCCGGCGGGACGCTGAACAGTAACGCAGTCCCCCACGCGCCGTTTGAGCAGGGCCTGACCGAGCGGCGACTGAAAGCTGAGCCTGCCCTGACTGGGATCCGCTTCATCGGGACCGACGAGCAGATACGTGCTGCACTTGCCGTTCTCGTCGCGCACCTCAACCCGCGCACCGAAACGGATGACATCGTGCTCCACTTCGCCTTGGTCGACGACCACCGCGCTATCCAAGCGCTTCGTCAAAAAGCGGATGCGCCGGTCGATCTCCCGCAAGCGCTTCTTGCCGTAGATGTACTCGGCGTTCTCGGAACGATCGCCTTGCGCCGCGGCGTCAGCGACTTCGGCCACGACCTTCGATCGCTCCACGCTGAGCAATTGGTTCAGCTCGGCGGCGAGCTTCTTTGCGCCATCTCGCGTCAGATATGTAGCCAAGACGCTGCGAAGGGTTGAAGAGAGCGCAGCACAAGTCAAGGATTGTCGGGCGATGCGTTCCAACTCCACTCTGAAACTCCTGCTCGCGCTCGCAGGGATCGGCAGCCTGCTCGCGGTGCTGGCACTGCTCGTACTCGCCAAGCCCCTGTTGCGTTACGGCATCGAGCAGCGGGCTCGCGACCATGGCGTGGCGCTCGAGCTCAGCGACGTCAGCTTCGGGCTCGGCTGGGTGACTTTCTCGAACGCCAAGTTCCAATTGATCGGAGTGCACGAGATCGGCGGCACACTCCGCGGCGTCGAGGTCACGCTGCGCGGCCTCGAGCCCGAGCGCCTGGACGTGAACGGCGCCGAAGTACGCGTCGTCGGCTCCCTCTCCAATCTGGCGCTCGAGCTGAGCCGCTGGACGAGCCAGCATCCCGAAACGTACCGCTTGCCCGTCACTGCCAAAGGCATGCAAGTGACGTGGCAGAGCAACATGGCCGAAGCAGCTTGGCTGACGCTGTCCGACGTGAGCGTCGTGCCCGCCCCGAACGGCCGTTCACTCGTGGCCGAACGCGCGAAGGTGGGCGAGCACGAGCTCGGCAAGTTGGGCGCTGCATGGACCGGACAGGAATCTCTGGTGTCGATCGGCCTCGGCGCTCCCGACTTGGCAGCGGCGCCGATCAGCGTGCGTATCACCACGGGTACGCCGTCCAAGGCGCAGTTTCGTCTCGCGCCGACCGGGCTCGACACGCTCAGCCGGGCATTCGGGATGAAACCGCTGCCCGGCGACATTTTCGCCGAAGGCACGCTCGACCTCGGCCTGCCGCCGCTGGGCGTCGCGGAGAAAATCCGGGGGAGCTTCGCGGCGCAGCTGAAAGGTTTCGTCCCTCCTCACCCGCCCGAGCTCGCTGGCTTCGTGTTCGGCGATGTCACCACGTTCGCCTCGGACCTCGAGATCGCTCCCGACTACGCGCAGGCGCTGCTCCGCAAGTCACGAGTCACGGCAGGTGCGTTCGCGCTTTCGGGGGAAGGATCGCTGGCACGCGCGCAAGATCACGTGCGGGTGCTGCTGAACTTGCGTGGCGCACTGCCATGTGGAGCGCTCGCCGGCGCGGCCATCACGACTCGACTCGGCAAGACGATCGGACCGTTGCTCGCGCGCGGAGCTCGCGAGTTTCTGTCCGGAACAGTGGGTGTCAGCGTGAAAATCGAGGCGGACACGCGTGACCTGGAGGCAGCGCGCGTTGAGCGCGGCGTCGGTATCGGCTGCGGCCTCAAGCCGCTGAAGATACCGCGCGAAATCGAAGAGCTGATGAAACAACCGCTGCCGTCGCTGCCCACGAGCTTTCCTCCCCTGCCCTCGAGCTTGCCGCCGCTGCCGCCCCTTCCCAAACTCCCCACGGCCTTCCCGCCGAGGGGCGACAATCCGTGATAAACCCGGGGGTCATGGCCGAAATCACCGTCCTTGGCGCCGGCATGATGGGCAGCGCCCTATGCATTCCGCTGGCAGACGCCGGCCACGCCGTGCGCTTGGTTGGCACGCACTTGGACGAAGACATCGTCCAGAGTCTCAAGCACGCTTCGCATCATCCGAAGCTCGATTTGCCGCTGCCGAGCTCGATTCGCGCCTACTCGCTCGGCGAGCTCTCCGACGCCATGCAAAACGCGAAGCTCATCGTGCTCGGCGTGAGCTCGGCGGGTGTGCGCTGGGCAGCGCGGCAGATTGCGCCCTTCGTTCGCGCGGACGTACCCATTCTGATGGTGAGCAAGGGGCTCGAGTGGAACGGCGAGTCTTTTCGCACGCTGCCGGACGTCCTGTGTGACGAGCTACCGAGCAGCGTGCGCAGCCAGGCTTTTCCGGTTGCCATCGCCGGACCGTGCATAGCCGGCGAGCTCGCCCGGCGCGTCGAGACGTGTGTCGTTTTCACCGGCAGAAATCCAGCGCTCACGGCGCTCTGCGCCAGCTTCTTCGCTGTGCCCTACTATCACATCTGGTCGAGTGAGGACGTCGTAGGCGTCGAAGCGAGCGCAGCGCTCAAGAACGCTTATGCGATGGGCATCGCGTTTGCGCTCGGGCTTCACGAAAAACGCAAGGGCGGCCCGATTGCCGACAGCGCCCCAGCACCGGGCAGCATCGCACTTCACAACTACGAGGCCGCTGTATTCGCGCAGGCCGTCTATGAAATGCAGCGCATCGTCAGCCTCGCGGGTGGCAACGCGGCGTCTGCTGCGGGTCTAGCGGGAGTGGGCGATCTGGACGTGACGTGTAGCGGCGGCCGTACGGGCCGCTTCGGTCGCTGGCTCGGGCTGGGCCTGGGGGTCAGCGAGGCCGTGCGCCGCATGCACGGCGCAACGCTCGAGTGCCTGGATATCCTCCGGGTCGTGCGCAGCGCGCTCGCCGACCTCCAGGCACGCGCTGCGCTCGGCGCGAGCGAGCTGCCGCTCCTACGCCACATGGCAGCCGTCGCGCTCGACGACGCGCCGGTAGATATGCCGTTCAGTGAGTTTTTCGGCGGCCGGCGCGAGCGCCAGGCATGAGCTCGGCGTGACTCGCGAGACCGCTTCGGATCTGGTGCTCGCCATCGATGCGAGCACGACGGCCTGCAAGGCGCTCGCGTTCGACGCCAAAGGGGCCGTGCACGCCGAAGGCCGGAGCGCCATTGCGCTCGGAAACCCCGAGCCGGACGCTTACGAGCAGGACGCGGAAGAGTGGTGGATCGCCACATTTTCCGCCATGCGCGAGGCCGTTCTGAAGCTCGGTGCTCGCGCCAAGTGCGTTCGAGCCGTGGGCCTAACCCATCAACGCGAAACGTTCGTATTGAGCGACGCTGCCTGCCGGCCGCTGCATCCGGCGCTGGTGTGGATGGATGCGCGCTGCCGCGAAGAGGTTCGAGAGGCCATCGGCCAGCTCGGTGAGCACGAGCTGCATCGCATTACCGGCAAGCCCGCCTCCACGACGCCCTCCTTCTACAAGCTCGCGTACGTGCTGAAGCGCAAGCCTGAGCTGATTGCGCCCGACTTACGCGTGCTCGACGTCGGCGCGTTCCTCGGCTGGCGTTTGACTGGACGCTGCGCGACGTCTCTCGCATCGGCCGATCCACTCGGCCTCGTAGACATGCAACGGAATGACTGGGCCGAGACGCTACTCGGTTACCTGGGCCTCACGCGTGTCAACGTGCCGGAGCTCGTCGCGCCGGGCAGCGTGCTGGGATTGCTGAAGCCAGACGTGGCGCGCGATCTGGGTCTCGACGGTCCATTGCCGCTCGTGGCTGGCGCGGGAGACGGTCAGGCAGCCGGGCTCGGCGCCGGTATCATCGCTCCCGGGCGGGCCTACTTGAACCTGGGTACGGCGATCGTATCCGGAGTGCTCGCGCACGAGTACCGCACGGACGTGGCGTTCCGCACTTTGTATGGCGCCGCGCCGGGTACGTTTTTTCTCGAAACCGATCTGAAGGGCGGAACCTTCACGTTGAACTGGCTCGCAGAAAAGTGGCTGCGGGCTAGCGGCGAGACACGCCCGCTGGATGAGCTGCTGCAGGCTACGGAAAAACAGGCCGCGGTGCTGCCGCCCGGCGCAGACGGCCTGGTGCTCGTCCCCTATTGGAACGGCGTGATGAACCCGTACTGGGATGATGACGCAACGGGCATCACGCTCGGCTGGCATGGCGCCCACGGCCCAGCGCACCTGTATCGCGCGTTTCTGGAAGGCATCGCCTTCGAGCAGCGCTTGCACAGCCGCGGCGTAGAGCTCGCCACCGCGCCGATCGCGGAATTCGTGGTGATGGGTGGCGGAGCGAAGAGCGATCTGTGGTGCCAGATCCTGGCGGACGTGCTGGAGCGCCGCGTCGTTCGCTCCGCGACGCACGAAGCCTCCGCCTTGGGTGCCGCGATGCTGGCCAGCGTCGCAGCCGGCCTATTTCCGAGCCTGGACGCTGCCGCGAGCGGCATGGCTCGCACGTCCGATGCCTTCACCAGCGGCGCCGCGCGCGCTTTCTATTCGAGCTTCTACGATGAAGCGTACGTGAAGCTCTATCCGGCGCTCCGCGAGTCGCTGCGCGCGCTCGCGCAACTGCGCACGCAGTCGCGAACCATTTCATGAGCTCTCGGCAGGCCGAGTGAGGCGGGAGTGCCACGCTGTGCGCAACGCGAGACTGGCGCGACACTCGCAGCGTGTCCGCAAAAATTCCGTGTGCTGGAAACCGTGCTCGAGCGTGCATGAGGGCGATCCGCGCTCGATAGGACGCGCCGCCACGTCGCACACAGCTCGGTGTGGCACGCCGGAAACAGCATATTTCAAGGCAATTGAGAGCCGTGTGACACAACTTCGTGCGCGTCGCGCCCACGCGCCGAGCAAGCGCTGCGGTGTCGCACACGCGGGCACACGCGAGCACTGAAATGAAAATCCGCGTAGTTTGCGGTTGCGCGATCCAGGAGCGCATGACACTTGAGCGCCGTGCCGAAAAGTCTCACGCGGAGACGATTGACACAGCTGGTGCGAATCAAGGGTTGCATTCACTAAGTCGATTGTGTTTGGCTCCCCCTCGTTCTTCACCGGCTCACGATTCTGCTCTTGGTTGTTCCTATTGGCTTCGCTACCAAGCTTCGATCTCGCTTCGCTTGAATGAAGAACGGCGAGCGGATCGGCCCCGAGCCGCATCCCTCGTTTTTGGGTCCTGGACCCGCCGAATCTGGACACGTCAATCGAGAGGCGAGCGAGCGCCAGCGATTTTGAAGATCGCGCTGATCAACGGCAACCATTCGATTTCTGCTCTGCATTGGTAGAAGCAGAAACGCGCCGCTGCCTCGGGTGAAGCATCGGTTGAAGATCTCGTAATCAACGAGGTCGAGCGAGATCACTCGCGAATAGCAAATCGCGAGTGCGGACGTGTGCGCGCGCTATCGCGCTGGTGCGACAGGCGCGCGCAGGTGAGCACGAACCCCGGTGTCGAAACGCGAGTTTCGCGCCGCAAACCTAAGTCATGGACGGCCCTTGGCCGTACTGACGACGCAGAGGCTTTCAACCATCGAGAGATGGAGAAGGAAGAAGGGCAACGGATGAATTATGACGCGCGTTTGGCATGGTTGGTCCCATGTGCAGGGCTCTTGATGGCCTGCACCGGAAACATCGATTCTATTTCGCTGGCGAACCAATCAGGTCAGACCGATTCTCCGGGCAGCGACTCGCCCGCCGGCAGCACCAACGAGGGCACCGGATCCGAAGGCAGCGCTCCGACTACGGGCTCCGCGGGCGGTGGCAACACCACTGGTGGCAGCAGTACGGCCACCGGCAGCACGGCACCGGAACCGAGCGCCGCAGCCGTCGCGAGTGTGAAGGTCGAGCTCACCAAGGTTCGCAGCTCATCGGTAGTCTCCTTCAGCCTGCCCGTCGCGAAGGGTCGCCTCGCGTCGGCCGCGAGCGTGCAGGTTCTCGCGGGCAGCACTCCGCTGAACGCGAAGGTGCGCGAGCTACTCACGCACTACGACGCCACGGGCAAGGCGCTCGGTGTCGCCGCGTTGCAAGTTCAGTTTCCCGCAGCGTCCATGCCTTCGAACAAGCTGAGCGTGGAAGTACGCTGGAGCGGGGGCAAATCCGTGAACACCGGCCTCGTGGCGTACGCGCAGGTGAGCGCACAAGCTCCGGCCACGACCAAGACGGCCGTGCGCACCATCGCTTCGAGCGGCGGGCAATACCGGCTCACCGAATCCGCGGCGACCACGAAGGTGCTGTTCACCGCCCGCGAACCGAACGTGTTCGTGAGTTTCCCCGACGGCTACCTGGCAGCAACGGACGTGCTCGGGATGCAAATGAGCGCGGCGCAGGTCGCGCGTACCGGCACGAACGCGAGCAAGTTCCTGTCCGACAACTTCAACGGCTTCGGGCTGTCGTCGATCTACGCCGATGGCTACGCCTATCACCCCGATCCGACGTCGGTGGCGGATCTCGAGGCCGACTACAGCGCCTGGTTGTACGATCGCTGCGCGACGTACCTCACCGCCTTCAGCCACTTCGCTGATCAGCGCTTCGCACAGTTCGGGTTCAAGACCTGCGCATATTTCGCGGATCACATCGGGCTCAGCGGTACCGCGCTCGGGATCTTTTCCGGCAAAGCGTCGCCCGACATGAAATACTCGCATGCCAAGGGCCTCTACGCCTACTACTCGCTGACCGGCGACGAAGCCGCGAAGAGCGCCGGAGTCGCGATCGCCGACATGTGGTTGAACGATGCCACCTTCGTGCAGCCGTATCGCGCGGGCAAATTGCGCGGACCGGACAAGCTCTGGACGGAGCGCCTGCTGGCGACCTCGCTCGAGGGCCTCTTGTACGGCTACCGCTTCACCGGTGACACGAAGTACCTGATCGCGTTCGAAGAGATGGTCGACACCGCGTTCAAGCACATCACTGGCAGCGCCGCAGAGCTCGCGGCTCTGAATCCGGGCGCCACGTTTCCACCTCAGAACTGCTTCATCCACAGCGGGCTCCAGCAGTCCGAAGCGACCGCCGGTGAACCCTGGTGCTCACCGTGGATGAGCGAGCTCGTGGTCGATTCGTTGCTGGCGTATCAGGCGCTCACGAACGACACCCGCGTGGACGAGATCTTCATCCGGCTCGGCCGCTTCCTGCGCGACGTGGGCACCGCGTACTTCACGACCGATCCAGTGAACGACACGTTCATGAAGCCGACCACTTGCGACGACCCGAACGCGGACACCGAGCGCCGGCGCCTGGTGCCTCTGTACGGCGCGGGCTTGACCGCCAGCGGAGCGCGCGTGAACAAGGGCGAGTGGACCGACTTCGAGCATTGCGCCGATGCATCGGCGCTGTCCGCTGCGGCGCTTCGGGCTTTGAAGCGCACCGGTCAGTACGACAAACGTCCGGTCGGACCTTTCAAGAGCGAAGGTGAATCATTCCTGCAGCTGCATCACGAGCTCTTGAGCTGCGCCCAGCGCACGTTCGAGGAAGAGACGCGCCCCAAGCGCCATCCGTCCTCCTGGACGAGCGCCGAGCTCGCCTCCGGCGCCAGCAATCCCGCGGGCTTCATCCTGAGCAACAAGATCGGCTTTCCGAGCCACATGCAGGAGCCCACGCGCAAGCTGAGCTGGTGGTTCAATACGTCGATCCAGCAGTTCAAGATGCTCGAGGAAGTCGGCATTCGCATCACGGCGCTGCGGCCGGGTGCCGTTCAGCCAACGGGTTGCAAGTAACCGCCAGCGGGGTGCGCGGGCTCGCCGACGGCGTCCCGCGCTCCTCGTCCCTGCGCCCACACACGGGCTCGCTGAAGTCCTGTTCGACTCAGTCTGCGCGCAGCCTCCACGAGGGACGGCCGCGCGGCGCGCAACGTGACGAGCGGGCGCGTCGCCAGCGAAAGCTCGAGCTTGTAGCGCGAGGCTCCGGCCAAAAAATCGTACTCGCGGAGCCCCGAAGCGATGGCATTTTGAATTGCGTGCGCGTGCAGAACGATGCCGGGGCGGATCGACTTGGGCAAAACCAGGCTTCTGCCACTCTGATAGAAGTAACAGCGCCCAGCGTGCACCATGTTGTACAGAACCGCCACGGGTTCCTCACGCACGACGAGCCAGCACAAGTCGAGCGATCCGGTCCTGAAGAGCTC
>DATHEN010001172.1:0-2083 GCA_035318565.1 Polyangiaceae bacterium | reverse complement strand
CGAATCGAGAACGCGTCGGATGGGTCGGCGCCGAGACACTGGGCCAGCGCCGTGGTCTGACACGCTGCCGAACAACCGTTGTCGTTGTTCCGGTAGAGCTCCGCCCAGCTCGCGTACAGCGAGTCGGGCGCGGGCCCCATTTCATGGAAGTACGCGGGAGCGGCCTGAAAGCAATACCCGTTGGAACTGCCGTTCGTGCCGCCCATGCGCCCCACCGGAAACTTGGATTTGTAGGCGAGAATGGGCAGCGCGTCCGAAAACCCGAGATCGACCAGATTGCCCACGGCCCAGGTGAAGAAGTCGTCAAAGAACGATCGATACTGGTCGTTGCCCTCCGCACTGTACCAGGTTCCAAAAAGGTTCCCGGAAGTCGTGACGAACTGTTTGTCGCGGGTCAGGTTGTTCGACAGCTTCTCCTGGAAGTAGCGCTTGAAGGGATGCGCGTCCGGCATCAGGTACGCCGCGTAGCCGAGCGAGCGGTAACTCCAGGCCATGGCGCGCAGAGAATTCATGGCCCACAAACCCTTGTTGCCTTGCCGAGTGTGTGACGCGGCCGAGGGCTCCATCAAATTGTAGGCGTTCCAGAACAGCATTTCCTCGAGGTGATAGTAGTCACCCGTTACCAGGTACGGCGAATAGCCCACGAGCGGCTGGTGCGCGGTGTCCTTCAGGAACGGGTTACTGGAACCGGCTTCGGGAATTCCATCCGCTTCCGGATCTCCGGCACTGGCGTTCGGATGATCATCGATGGTGGCAGGCAGGCCGGTGGCGCGATCGCGCATGTGCACGCCGGCTCCAGACGTGATGTAACGCCCGTTGCAACCGAACACGCCGGCCGCGTCGTTGTTGGCGATCATGTAGCGGAACGCTCGGACGTCCGTGGATGCGAAGTACGTGGCGTCCCACTTGGGCATTGGCCCGAACCAGTCGCTGTCGCCCCCTGCACCCATGTCGAAGCCGCCGCGCTTGAAGTCGGCGCCGTCGAGCGGAGTCGTGGTTTCGGTGAGCGCATCCAGCTTTGGCGCGATGTTGACGTAGCGCGGAGCGACCTTGAGCTTCTGGAGGTAGTCCTTGTCGAGTTTGACGTACACGTTCGATGGCGGGCCCCACCACAGGGTGCGGTGCCAGCGCGCTCCTGCCCAGTGCGTCAAGTCGGCCTCGTACGCACTCGTACCCGCAACGGAGAGCTTGGCCCGATACGCAACATCGCGGTTCTGGCTCGACTTGAACCAGCCGTTTTCCACCACCACATCCGTGCGAATTTGCGTCAGGCCCGCGTAAGCACGAATGTGAAAGTAGCCGGATAGGGCTTCATGCAGAGCGCCGCTCTGCGCGCGGAATGCGCCGCCCACGATCCACTCGGAGACCACCGAGCCCTCTAGCCAGGTCACGCGCGGGCTCGATTGCAGGAGCTGGCGCGCCGATAGCGTGTACGCTGTACCGGCCACGGTTAGCGTCGCCGTCACGTCGTAGGCCGTCCCGAGTACGTCTGCCGGTGTGATCGCGCGGGACTGAGCCGGCGCTTGGGCGGCGCGCACAGTGAACGTCTTCACCTCGCCGGGCCCGAGGTCGACCGCGCCACTCACGATGGCGTGACGCAGGCTCTGGTCGCCATGTCGTGCCTTGCTGTCGACCTGAATGGCTGCGCTCGGCACCAGTGCCAGGCTGAGGGGTGCCGGAACCGCCTGAGCCGCAAATGGAAGCGCGAACGTGAAGTGCGTCTTCGCCGCGCTCTCTGCCAGGTTGACGACACGGATGGTGGTGAGGTCGCTTCCAACAGGGACGGGCGCGCCTCCGCCGGCTCCGCCCGTGCTGGACGCGCCATCTCCGGAAGCGGCAGCGTCCGTGCTGGCAGAACCGGCGCTACCGGCGCTACCGGCGTTGTTCCCCGTGCCTCCCGCCGCCTGGCCTGCCGTACCGCTTCCGCCACCGATCGCGCTTCCCGAACAGCTTTGTTGGGTCGGAACCAGTGCTACCAAGAGCAAACCGCACACCGCGAGACGCTGAGCCGTTTCGAGAGACCACATCGTACGAGCTCGCTTTCTCAGCGCGTGAGGCGCAGTGCGTAGGCGTTGCGGCGCGC
>DATHEN010001171.1:0-12558 GCA_035318565.1 Polyangiaceae bacterium | reverse complement strand
CGTGCCCTCGGCCGTGGCCGCCTTGGGCAGATCCATGGGAATCGTACGCGCGGCGATGAACGTGGCCGTCACCATCAGAATGACGAGCAGCACCAAGGCCACGTCCACCAGTGGGGTCACGTTGATGCCCGTGATCATGGCGTCGTCGGATCGATCTGAACTCGAGTGCATGGCGTTTCTCCGTACTTGCCGTCAGCCCGCGGCGCGTTCGCGCTTGAAGAACGCGAGCACCTCACGCGCCAGCGCTTCGCCGCGACCGAGGCGCGTGCGAATCACGCGCTGAAAGGCGTTGAACGCCGCCACCGCCGGTAACGCTGCACAAAGCCCGACCGCGGTGGCGATCAACGCTTCGCCGATTTCCGCCATCAAGCCCGCAGACACCTGCCCGCCACCGGCTTCGAGGGCGCGAAAAGCGCGAACGATGCCGATCACCGTGCCGAGCAGCCCGATGAAGGGCGCGTTGTTGCCGAGCGTTCCGAGAAACGCCAGGCGGCGCTCCATCCGCAGGCGCACGAGCTCCGTTTCGGCGAGCATGCGCTCTTCGGCGTCGCCAGCGCTCTCCGCATCGAGCGCCGCGCGTGCAATGCGCGCCTCGAAGCTCGGGGATTCCTCGAGGCGCGACTTGGCGCGGCTCGCGTCCCCGCGCACGAGCAGCTCGCGAAGCTCGCGCCCGAGCTCGGCCACGTCGTCTCGCGACGACCACAGATAGAGGGTCCGTTCGATGGCGACCGCTATGCCGAGCACGCTCAGCACGAGCAGCAGCCACAGAATCCAGGTTGCGCCGAAGCCGGCCAAACCGTTGAGTGCGCGTTCCAATTGCATGATCGTCCCTTTCGAAAAAAACTGCCTCAGGGCACCGCGCAAGCCGTGCGCAGGGTCCAGTCGGCGCCCCCGCGCAGATCGCGAGCCACGAAGTAAAAACGCACCACTTTTCCGCCCTCCACCCGGCGCGGAGGTTGCCAGTCGAGCTCCACGGAAAGATCGGACGTGTCCGGCGCGAAGATGCTCAGCGCGCGAGCCAGCCGCCCTCTGTCGGCAAAGTGCGAGAGCCAGAGCTCTTCGAAGCTGTCTTTGCCGAGGCTGCGCGCCGGTTCACGGTCGTTCTCCGACAGCTGCAGAGCGATGCGTTGTTTCGGTCCGTTGGCAGAAACGAGCGGCAGGCTCGGTCCCGCGTCACTAGCCGAGCAGTCGTCGCGATCCAGCCACTCTGCCGCCGGCGCGGGCCACTCGCTGCCGGCGAAGGCAAGTGGCTCGTCCACGAGGCTCGGGTTGCGATTGCCCGAATCGCGTTCGATGCCGACCGGCATGACGGCCAGGCGCAGTTCCTCGGCGCAGCGCGTGTGTTCGATGGGCTCGGCCAACACAGGCTGTTCATCCGTGCACACCACGCCTCGAACGAGCAGGCGCTCCGCGCTGCCGAGCGCGGCTTCGTCCGGTGTCACGAACGCGAAGCTCGGCGCGGCAGTGCCGAGCTCTTCGGAGTGGAACTCCGCAAACGGCGCCGCGGCGCACTCCGGTATGCCTTGCGTCGTGGGAGCCGCCACACAGACCGAAAACGCCCAACCGAAGGGACGCGGCGGCCGCGGTGAGGCCACGAGCCAGCTCACCTCGGCTCGCTCTCCTGGGCGCGGCCAAGCGCGCTCCGCGTCATCTTCCACGCTCACGCGCGCGCCGAGCACGCGCGTGGCCTCTATGATCTGCGCTTCCGCCAGCGGATCGTCACACGCTGCTGAAAGCAAGCCACAGGCGATCAGCGCCAGCTCGCGCTCGAGCTTCCACTTCATAGCTCACCTCGCAATCCGAGGTTCGGCACGATCGGCAAGCCGGCCTCGGTTTCCTTCTTCGAGTAGTCGTAGCTGTAACTGGTCCCGACCGGGTTCTGCGCGTTGTAGGCATTGATGACCTCGAGATACGCGGCCAGCGTGAGCTCGGAGATTTTCCAGCGTTTCTCCACGCGCACGTCCAGCTGATGAAAGGCGTCTTGGCGTTCGCTGTTGAAGCGACCGTAAATCGGCCGATATTGGTCGATGCCCGCGTCGTAGACCGCTCCATTGACGGGAGTCTCCGGGTTACCCGTCACGTAGCGAAAGCGCGCGCCGATTTCCCAACCTCTGCCGAGCTGCTGCGCGGCCACGGCGGAAAGCACGTGCGTCTGGTCATTGTTCCAGAGCAGCCACGGACCGCTGCGATCCCGGCGCTCGCTTCGAGAGAGCGTGTACGCAAAATAACCGAACGTCCCCGGCCCGGGACGCAGTCCGAGCGAAAGCTCCGCGCCCGCGATGCGGCCCTCGCCGTCGTTGACCAGATACGGCGGCCGCCCGCCCTCGGTGCCGACCACGCGATCGAAGAGGCGCTTGTAGAAGCCCTCCACGCCGACCTCGACCCCGGCGCCGAGTTTCTGCTCGACCCCGGCTCCCAAGTGAACCGCGCGGTAGGGTTTCAGATCCGGATTGCCGACGTCCTCGTTCAGCTCGTACCACTGCGGCGGCTGAGTGAAGAGGCCCACCCCGCCTTTCAAAGTGGTGCCGCGGAGCACCTCCACGCGCACGGAAAGTCTCGGATCGACGCTCCAGGCCCGCGCGTTGTCGAAGTAGTCGACGCGTACGCCGGGTGCGATCAGCACACGCTCGCTGGGCCGCAGCAAGAGCTCGAGCCAAGCGCCCGGCTGCACGGCGTCCATTCCGCTGCGCTCGAGCCGAATCGTTTCGCTGAGGCCGAGCGACTCTTCGCTGGCAGGGTCGGCATTGTCCCAGCCGCTCGGCCTCGGACCGGCGTAACGGCCGCTCGCGAGCTGACCCCGGAAGTCGAGTCCCATGTCGACCTCGATCGCGCTGGACAGCCGTAGCGCGAGATCACTGCGGCCGTGCAACTCCCAGGCTTCGAGATCTTGTTCGAAGGGTCCGAACTGTACGCTTTGATCGAGGAAACCCAGGGTCACGCTCGTTTCGTGCTCGACCAGCTCGGAAATTTTGCTGTGAAAGCGCGCGTTCAGGTGATGAAACGCAATTGCGCCACCCACCTCTCCTCGTAGCGCCGGATCACTCTCGTCGGGTTCGGAGAACACGAGCTCGATGGCGTCACGACTGCCGTAGGCCATCAAGCGAAAGTCCGTGTGCGGCGAGAGCTGAAAGCGCGCGAGCGCTTGGTAGTCGTAGTAGACCGGCGCCGCGACGACATTGTACGCATCGTCCGGCACGAACTGTTCGAAGAAGAAATCGACGTTACTGCGGCGTGCGGCGAGCGCCACATGCGTCGCATCATCGATGCTCGCTTCAACGAGCGCGGCGCTGTCGAGCACGCTCAGATCGACCATGCCGTGCACGCCGGGTCGATCCAGGTCTCGCACCTCGGCTTCGACGACGCCACCGGTGACGCGCCCATAGCGTGCCGAAAAATTTCCGGGATAGAGCTCCACGCGCTCGAGCAACCTGGACTGGAAGAAGCTCGTGATCCCCCCGAAGTGGAACAGCAGCGGAACCGGAATGCCGTCGAGAAAAACCTGGCTTTCGATGGGACTGGCGCCGCGAATCAGCGGCGTTCCACCGTCGAACGGTTCGCCCCGCAGCACACCGGGCATGATGTCGACTGCGCGAATCGCGTCGCCGCGCACGCCCGGCACACGCGCCAGCTCCTCGGCCTTGAAGCTGCGGCGTGTGGCGCTGCGCGGCGGCGCTTCCACTTCGGCGGTGGCGCCGTACTCGCCGTCGTCAGGAGCCACCGGCGCCGGCGCGACGGCAGGCGGCGCTGCCGTCAGTGGCGGCTTTCCGGCGCGTGCTTCGCGTGGCTCTGCAGCGGGCGGAACCGGACGAAACACATAGCGGTACGCAAGCTTCACGCGCACGGGCTCTCCTGCACGCAGCGCCGGCGAAAAGTCGAACTTTCGCGCCGCTTCGAGCGCAGCCGAATCGAACGCCTCGCCAGCGCTCTCGGTGACGGCCGCTTCCGCGACGTGCCCTTGCTCGTCGATCGTCAGCTCGAGCAGCACCGCCACTTCACGGTCGGACGCTTCCGCCGGACGCGCGGCTGCCACGAAGCGCAGGATGCGCGGAGGCTCCAGCGCGCCGGTTTCCGCTTGAGCCGAGGCGTTTTCACCGAGCAAAATGCCCGCCGCCAGCACTGTGACTACTCCCCAACTGGTGACTTTTGAACGCACGAATCCTCACCGCCGCAAGGGCCAAGTACGAACACGCACGCCGATGCTCGCGTGCGGCTGTTCAGAACTTCGCCCTCCGTACCCGCACGCCGCGGAAGCGTTCAACGCCAGCTTCGAAAGTACGCTTCGTGTAGCGCCAGCGCGACCGTCAGAAACCGGCAGTGCCGCGGGTCCAACCGATATGCAGGCCGCCGGGCATGACACTCAGGCCGACAGCTTGCGAGCTTGCCTTGGAAGGCCAGCGCAAGCGCGCAGGTCTACTCGGCAGGCAGCGAGTTGGCGCCGCCTGGGGCGATCGCCGGCGGCTCTGCGTAGGCGCGCAGCACGACCTCTCCGGACTCGAGCTCCTCGTACGTTGGATACAGCTCCGGGTAGCCCTGATCGAAACGGGGCCCTTTGAAGTTGTCGCGCAGGTCCAGCATGATGTTGAAGAAGCCGGAGACGTTTCGACCCACGCGCACGATCGTTTGCTCCACCTTCGGAAGATCATCGAGCTGATCACTGCGCATCTTATCGGCATTGGCACGCTTGAGCGCCGGATCGTGCGGGTAGATGAAGGAGTCGATCAGGCGCAGCTTCTGCGCCTCGAAGGTCATCTCTTCGAGTCTGAACACGGACTGCGCGTACAGGCCCGTTTCGGTTGTCAAGTCCGGGATGTAGCTCGCGACGGAGAGCGGATTGTCGTAGGCGGCCAGGTACGCCTCGCGCCCGCAGCCGATGATGTGATGCGCCAGCATCCATAGGTGGAAGTAGGTGCGCACCGGGATTTCCGGCTTTAAACCCTTGTACAGATAGTGCGGCTCGAGTCGTGCCACCAAGATCAGCGCGAAGCGTCCGAGCAGCCGGTAAAGCGCGCGATGCTGGCGACGATCGTAGCGGGCGCGGATCTCCGGCGCCACGTCGGACAAGGTATCGAAGCTGCCGCGCACGGCTGCGATGCGCGGTACGAACTCGCTCCAGAAGCGCTGCACGTCCTCACGGGTGATGCCCTGCGCGTCGTACAGCGACAAGGTCAGCGGATCGTCGTGGCCTTTCAACGCGCGCTCCATGAGCGGCCGCAGGCGTGAGCGACGCCGCCAGAAAATCGCATCGAAGTGCCAGAGCTCCGGCTCTGCGAGCGCGTCTTCGAAGAACTCCGGGTCGAGCTCCTGCGGCGGCACGTGCGGTCCGACATAGGTACGCTTCCACCAGTTGCCGGTGCTGCGGTGCTCTTCGATGCTCACGGGCTCGAGCATCTGCGTGGTCATGCGGATCGCGCGCGGCGGCTCGGGGAAGTGATCGAGCACGTCCCCGCGCACGAAGCCCAGAGTGCGTCCGCGCAGCACACACTGACAAAAGGACACGGCTGGCGCCCGTGACGCGAACGGGTACGGGCTCCACGAGCCGAGCACGCTGCTGATCAGGCTCGTCGGGTTCAGGCCAAAAGTGTCGTAGATGACAGCCTGGTCGCCGCGTGGATGGTGCGGAGCGACGAAGCGCGGCGGCGACTGCGGATTCGAGGGCGAATAGTGAAACTCCAGCTCGTGCCAGCTCTGCTTGTCCCAGCTGACCTCCACGAGCAGCGTCATCTTCACGGCGGGAGTGGTGTTCGGAGGAAACACGCCGTACGGGTGCAGCCAGCGAAACGGATGCATGAAGCGCACGAAGCTGACGAACGGCTGCACCCAACGCGGCAGCTGGTACCAAAACGCCCACAGGTGCCAGCTCTGCCCGAGCCAGCTGTTGAACAGGATGGCAGCGCCGGCGCAGAAGGTGTGCACCAGCACGTACAGGTTGGTGAACACGGGCTGACCCGCGGAGAACAGCCGCGTGATCTCCAAAGCGCGCGGCGTGACGTTGTCGAACAGCGGAATGCACAAGACGATGGTGGCCAAGCTGAAGTAGCCGAAGCTCCCCATCAGCTGAATGCCGACCATCAGCCCGATGGTGAGCAGCGCGCATACGATGCTGAGCGGTCCGGGGATGAGGCCCATGAACGGGCCCGGGATCTCGGCGACGAACATGAACAGCACTGCTCCCTTGAGCAACGCCACGGGCACCTTCTGCCCGTACCAGCCGACCGTCGAGGGCAAGGGCTGATTGACGAGGAAGCCTTTGAGATATGCGAGATCCTTCGAGCGGCTGCCGATGAACTTCTGTTTGCCGAAACCGAACATCAAACGGAACAGGAGCAGGCGGTAGCCCCAGGTCAGAGCCGGCGCAGGGGCAGCCACGGAGGCGAGCTCCGGGAGCAGATGCGTGCCCGGCAAGAACAGACCGAGCAGCGTGCACTCGAACAGCAGGCAGTCCCATGGGAAGATCAGCGCCATGGCCACGTCGAGCGACACGTAACAGACGTAGCAAGTGGCGAGCGCCAGCGTGGACCAGGGGCCACCGATGATCACGAGCAGCGCTGCAGCGATGCCCGTGTACGTGAGACCCCGCAGCATGCGATCGCTGCTCGACAGCCAGAGCAGGCTCGGGAAGTAGTAAAAGCGCCGCCAGCTCGGGAAGTCTTCTTGCATGCGCGCCAGCAGCCGGGAAACGGGCAAGCCGCCCTGCGAGCCTGCGATGGTGGCGACCTGACGCGACAGAGACACGAACGAGACCAGAAAAACCAGGCCCAATCCACGTGTGAATAGGCCCCAGACGAGCCGAGGATCCGGGCCTGCTAAGATGGCGTCCACGACCGCATCTTAGCTCGCCAGTGGAGAGCTCCGGTTCAACAAAACACGGAAAGGTCCGCTCAGCGGGCGGGTGGCTCGCGCTGCACGTGCACGGCCAGCCAGAGCGCGCCGCGCGTCGTTTCGAGCACTCGGTGCCGGATGTGCGCGGGCAGCAGCAGGTGATCTCCGGCTCGCAGACTGACGCGCTGGCCGGCAACTTCGAGACGCGCGCGTCCGCACAAGAGCACGACCCATTCATCGTGCGCCTGATCCTGCTCGTCACAGTCCAGGGTCTCCGAGCTCACGATGCGTTCCACCTTCGTGCCCGTGAGCTGCACGATCTCGTCGAACGTTTCTCCCGTGCTCGGGGGCTCCGCGGCGTGCCACAAGTTGCCCAGCGGGAAGCCGTCTCCGGCAGGTGCTTCGCGCGGCGCGCCTGCTTCCCGCTCCAGCAGCTTGCGCACGGGATCGACGAAATCGACGAGCTCGTCCCAGCGCTCGCGCACGAGCTGCCGCGCCTGCGTGTCGCACACTACCTCCAGGCGAATCCCATCCGGATCCGCGAAGAAGGTCGCGTAGTAGTCCGCGCGGTATTCCGGATACGGGCGCGGCGTGCTGGCCTCGACGCCGAACGCGTGAAGGACTCGATGCGCTTCATCCACGGCAGCGCGATCCGCCACGCGAAAGCACAGGTGGTGCAGCGCACCCGCCGCATAAGCGCCTACCGGAGCAGCGCCGCCGCGAGCCGGCCGTAGCGAGTACTGCAGCGCGCGATTGAAATAGTGAGCGTGCGGCTCGCCGTCGACGGCCAGCGTTCCCTTCTTGAAGCCGAGCGCACGCATCACTGGGTCGTAGAACTGCTCTGACCGCACCACATCGCTCACCGTGACATACACGTGATCGAGTCCCAGAACCTCGAGCTGCATGCATGTCTGTGTAGTTTCACGACGGCAAAGATCAGTAAGCAATTCGTCGCGGCCTGCAATTTTTCAACGCGAGCTCCGCGCAGATCTCTCGAGAATGTGCCCGTAACGACGCGGATCGACTCTCGATCGCGGGCTCGCCCGGATCGCATTTCGAAAATCACGAAAAAGCTGCCTGGCAAGCGACCGACCGACCGACGCACACGCGATGGTGTTGCCGAGCCAACTCGCATTTTACAGCCAAATTTGGCTTGATTGTGAGCATGGCCGCGTCATACTCTGGGAGCACGGCGAGCGTGGCGACGCGCGCCCTAACACTCAAACGCGCGCCTTCTGACGGCGGCGCTGGAGGATATTCTTTTGAAGCGACTAATGCCTCGGCTCCTGACAGGGGTGGCACTAGCGCTCACGGCTTGTCAGGGCGAGATCGTCCAGCCGAACGCGCAAGAAGTAGGTGATCCCGGTACGGATCCCGGGCGTCAAAACGCGGGCCTCGAGTGCAAACAGCTGAACCCCGGTGAAGCGCCCATCCGGCGCCTCTCGAACGCCGAGTACCGCAACACCGTCGCCGACCTGCTCGGCAAGCCCGCGCTCGCACAACAGGTCACGGCCAAGTTCGTTTCGGAGACCGAATCGCTCGGCTTCCGCAACAACGCGCGCTTTCTACAGATTAACTCGGTCGTAGCGCAGCAGTACATGGACGCGGCGGAGGAAGTCGCCAAGACGCTGCGCACGGATCGCACGCTCTGGCCGTGCACACCCGCCGCCGGCAGCGAACGCGACTGCGCCACGCGCTTCATCCAAGATTTCGGGCGCAAGGCGTACCGCAGGTCGCTGACGAACGAGGAGGTCACGCGCTACCAGGGTTTGTACGACAAAGCGGACGCGGACTACACGTTCGACGCGGCCATCGAGTGGATCGCGTTCACGATGCTGCAGTCGCCGCACTTCCTGAACCGTGTGGAATTCGGCGCCGGTAGCACGGACGGCAAAGCCTACGTAAGGCCCGGACCGTACGAAATGGCGTCGCGCCTCTCTTATCTGCTCTGGCAGTCCATGCCGGACGCAACCCTGTTCGAAGCCGCCGAGGCGGGCAAGCTCGCGACGGACGCGGAAGTGGCGGAGCAAGCGCGCCGCATGCTTCAGGATCCGAAGGCGCGCCGCGTGTACCAGTTCTTCGACGAGTGGCTGGACCTCGACGAGCTGCCCGCCATGCAGCGGGATACGGACACGTTCGCCGGTTATTCGAACGCGCTGCCGGGGCTTTTCGCCCAGGAAGCCAAGAGCTTCATCGAGCACGTGCTCTGGAACGAAGGCGGCGACGTGAAACAGCTGTTCACGGCTCCCTACACCTTCGTCAACGCCGATCTCGCCCGGCACTACGGGATCAGCGGGGTCACGGGGACCGAGTTCCAGCGCGTCAACGCACCGGCCGGGCGCGCCGGGTTACTCGGCCTGGGCGGAGTGCTCTCCGTGCACGACAAACCCACCCGCACGTCGATCGTGCTGCGCGGCCTGCGCGTGCGCACGGACCTCCTGTGCCAGACCATCGGAGCACCGCCCGCGGACGTCGTGCTGGATCTGCCCGAGGTGAGCGCCGGCGTTCCCCAGCGCCAGAGTTTGGAACAGCATCGCGCCGACCCGACCTGTGCGCAGTGCCACAACAGACTCGACCCGATCGGCATCGTGTTCGAAAACTTCGATGCGCTCGGCCGGCTACGCACCGAGGACGAGCTCGGTAACCCCATCGACACGCGCGGCGAGATCACCAATACGCGCGACGCGAACGGCGCGGTGGCCAACGCCATCGAGCTTTCAGCGCGCCTGGCGGATAGCCAAGAGGTGCGGGAATGCCTGACCCGGCAGACCTTCCGCTTCTTCTACGGGCGCGGCGAAAAGACCGAGGACTCCTGCTCGCTCAAGCAACTCGACACCGCGTTCGAGAAGAGCAACTACAGCATCCAGGATCTGCTGGTTGCGCTCACTCAAACGGACGCCTTCCTGTATCGACCCACCACGACTTCAGGTCAGCCATGAAACGCCTAAACCGTCGAACCTTCCTGCGCGGCGCCGGTGGCATCGCGATCGGTCTGCCGCTCCTCAACATCATGGATGAACGCCCGGTCGGCGCCCAAGCGGAGACGCCCGCGCCCAGGCGCATTCTGTTCTCGTTCAAGCCGAACGGCGACGAGATCGCGAAGCGCTTCACCGCCACGGGTGAGACCGCGTTCCAGCTCGGCGAGTTTCTGGCGCCGCTCGATCCGTATCGCGCGGACCTGTTGTTCCTGAATCGTCTGGACAAACGCTACGGCAAAATGGGCGAAGCCGAGCGGGCGGACAATCACCAGCAAGGCGGCAGCGCTCTGGCGCCCTGGCCGTCGGGCGAAGGCTCGTATCCGATCGGCGGCACGGATCGCAAGATTGGCTACGTGAAGGGCCCGAGCGCCGACTACGCCATCGGTGAGCGCGTGCTCGCGAAAGACAAAACCGTGCCGCACCGTCATTTGGTGTTCCGCGTGGGGCAGAAGAACAACGACATCTGGAATATGCACTCGCACGGCGGACCTAGCGGCTCACAGAATCCGATTCCGCCCGAAACGGACCCGTACGCGGCGTACGCGCGCCTCTTCACCTTCAACACGGATCCTGCGCAGCAAGCCGCCCTGCTCGAGCGCATCGCCAAAAAGCAATCCGCGCTCGATCTCGTCACCGAGGAAGCGCGCGCGCTGGAAACGCGCCTCGGCAGCGAAGACAAGCAGCGGCTGGCGCAGCACTCGGAAGCGATTCGCGATATCGAGCGCACTTTGACGGCCGCGCGCGGCGGGCTCGGCTGCGCCCCGATCGACCTGGGCAGCAAGCTCGACCCGTACGCGAGCGACAGTCACCTGGCGATAGCCAAGCTATTCTTCAAGATCAGCGCCATGGCCTTCGCGTGCGACCTCACGCGCGTGGTCCAGTTCAACTGGGGCGGCAACACCAACAACCGCGTGTACAAGAACCTGGGGCTCAGTGAAGGGCACCACGACATCTCGCACAAGGGCACCACCGACTCGTTCACGACCATCCGCGGCATCCACAAGTATCTGTGGACGGAGAGCCTGGCCCTCTACGAAGCGCTGAAGGAAATCCCCGAGGGCGGCAGCAACGTCTGGGCAAACACGCTCGTCGTGCACTGGAACGAGCTAGGCCAGGGTGACAGCCACACGATCAAGGACAACTTGGTGGTCTTCGCCAGCGGCTCGAGCCACTTCCGGCGCGGCCGCCTGGTGGATTTCAACAACGGCGCATCGTTCAGCGACATGCTCGCGTCCTGCTTCCACTTCATGGGATTCGAGGACGTGGCCACGTTCGGCGATCCGCGGCTCGCATCCGGAGCACCGCTGAGCGGCTTGGTCTAACAGCCGCTCAGCGTTTCAAGTATCCGGACACGAGCAAGGCTCGAGCTGCGCGCGCGGCCCAACGCTGCGCGCGCGAGACTCGAGCCCAGTCAACTCACGGACAAGCGGTTCCCGCGGGTGCGTTTGCGTTGAACCAGCCCGTGAGCGTCGAGCGCTCGGCGCTCGTCAGCGCAATACCTCCGACCACCGGCGGCATCGTGTTGGCGTTCACGCGATCGCGCATGCGCTGCCACTTCGGCACGTTCCAACCCGGCGCGTTTTCCTGCGTCTGAGCGTAGGTCATCAGCGGAAACGGCGCGCCGTTCTTGACCGGGTCGCTGTGACAGGTCTGGCACTTCGCCGCCAACACCGTCTGAACGTTGCACGGAATGGCCGGAGCAGGGCCGCAATTGGTGGCCGGTGCTGCGAGCACCGCCAGTGAGCACAGGATGCTGCCATTGAGGCCCAGCAACTTGAGGATGCCGCGTTTCTTGTCCCCCGGTGAGCTTTGCACTTTCATGTTTTCGCCTCCGTCCCGAAGCCTGTCGGGCTGTATCGCGAAGAGTGCGCGTAAGCGCATGCCGGAACAAGCTATCGCACACGGGTATCTTGAACGAACGCGTCCTGATGAATTCAGGAGACCCTCTCGCATCCGGCAGCACTGAAGAAGTCTACTCGCGCTGCTCGAACACTGCTCTGAAGCGTGTTGACTCGGGCGCATGTTGACGATCCTGGCGCACTCCTGGGAGACACACTTCGGGTTGCCAGCGCTGCAACATGCGCCCCGAGCGTGTTGAACGCGGCAGCCCGCGCTCAGCCATTCTCAGTCGTCTCGTCCTGGACACTGAGAAGGCCAGGCCCGCCTGGGGTTCACCTCCTGAAGCAGAGTCTCTGCTATTCTGATCCGGAGCTAGCATGCCGCAGCCACTCCTCGTGTATCCGCGCACGCGCTACGCCCCCGCTCTACTCGTCGACCTCGCGTCCAAGCACGAACGCGAGCGTCTGAGCCCTGCCGCGCTCACGGCGTTCTTCGACATCATGCAGCGCTGGAGCGTGCGGGACGAAGACGCGCGCACGCTGCTCGGCGGCGTATCCAACGGCCCGTACTACAACTGGAAGCGGGATCCCGATCGCACGCTCGATACCGACGTGCTCCTGCGGATTTCGTACCTGATCGGTATCTTCAAGGGGTTGAACGTCGCCTACGGCGAGAAGCTCGCGGACGAGTGGGTCAAGCTCCCGAACCAGAATCGCATCTTCGGCGGTAGAAGTCCGCTCGCCTACATGATCGCCGGCGGGCTACCCGCGATTCAAGTCGTGCGCCGCTTGCTCGACGCGAGACGAGGCGGAACTTGAGCACTCTAGCCCCGCGCACCACGCCGATCCGCCAGCTCGACACACATCGGCTGGTGCCGGCCAGGGACGCGGCAACCTCGGACAGCGTGCTCTGGCGCATCGCA
>DATHEN010001170.1:0-3659 GCA_035318565.1 Polyangiaceae bacterium | reverse complement strand
GCTTCCAAGCGAGTCGCCGGTGGATTCGTCCTGCGCTTGCGCCGAACCGGCGTGGGACCGCTGAGATCGGCGTTCGGATCGATCAGCAAAGCGAGCGTGAGCACCAGAGCCGCGTCCAGCTCGGAGCAATGTCCGGGCTCGCTGAGGAACTCGCGCGAACCGGATACCCGCCCGCGCTCATCGGTCATCGAAAGCAACACACGAAAGCGTTCGCCCCGAGTGGGGCCCACGTGTCCCTCGATCGTTACCTCGGAGCTCGAAAGCGCGCCGAACACCGAACGTTGCAGGCGCGCTTCGACGCTGCGTGCCAGATCCGCCGGAGCAATGCAGGTCTCCGCGCCGGCCAGACGAACCCAGTTCAAGGCGAAGCGTTTCCCAGGCACCTTCGCTGGATCTTGCGCCGAGGCGCCGCTCGGCTCGGCCAACGAGCAGAGGAGCCCCAAGACCGCAGCTAGCGCTGAGCGCTGAAAACGCGAAAGCAACGCATGAGGGGAGTCGTGCTTCCGCATCAGCCGCCTGTGTATAGGCACGGCTGTTGAACCGCAAGGACCGAGAAAGCGCGCCGTTTTGCCGATTTTATCGGATGCGTGAGAGTTCGCCGCGTCCGCCTGCGCCCGAGCGCATCGCTGACTGTTCGCTCACGCGTATTGGCGACGGGTTCGTGCGAAACCTTCTGCTCTCGATTCGCTGATCGGTAGCTGCGTGGCTTCACGAGCTGAAAGCGCGACCGGTGGAGGCAGCTCCAGTCGAATATTCGAGCCGTGAGCAAACGCGGGTCGGCTTGCCAGGGTCGACCGGCGCGGTGAAGCGTGCGAGTATCCGGCCGTTTCGGCATCAAGGTGCCGTTTGCATGTTGGGCGCGATGTTGCCGTGCAGCAATGGTCGCTCGGGGAGGCGGACGATGAGATCGAATGGCGTGTAGCTCAGGCTGTTGGTTGCCGGTGCTTCGGCGCTGCTCCTCGCGGCGCAGTGTTCGGAGGCGCGGGTCGTGGCAGACGAGCGCGATCCGCCGCTGGGCACGGTGGCGGTGGGCACGACGCACGAGCGCTCCTTCACGTTCCGCAACGACGGCTCGCTCGAGGCGGTCGTCAAGGACGTGCGGCTGGCGGCTGGGGATCCCAACGGCTTCTCGGTGGCCGGCGGTACGTGTGTGAGCGCGGGCCGCATCGCGCCCGACGGCGGGAAATGCAGCGTCATCGTGCGCTACACGGCGACGATGCCGGCGAGCATCTCCGCGACCGTACGGCTAGTCTACAACTGGACGAACAGCGGCATGATCGATCAGAGTGTCGCGGTCACCGACCTGTGGGCGGAGGCGCACGAGGGGGTGAGTGTTACGAACGAGGACGGTGAGTTCGAAGCGGAAATGTCGTACCTGTGGCAGCCGCTCGGCATCACGGCGCGGAAGGAGCTCGTGATCACGAACTATACGCCCACGGCGATTGTGCTCGGCTCGATCACGCGCGCGGGGCTCGGGCTCGCCGCGTCGTTCGACGTCAGCGCCGGGACGTGTACGACCGGCGCCACGCTGCCGAGCCTGCAGAGCTGTACGCTGGCCATCACGTTCTCGCCGGCCGGGCTCGGCGGAGCGCAGTCTTCGTTCGCGATCCCGTACACGCCGGCGGGCGGCGCAGCGACGCAGAGCGTGCGCGTCAATGTCTCCGGCGCAGGTGTGTCGCCGCTGGCCTTCTCGGATGCCGTGCGCTTGCAGGAGTACACGACCTTCGATTTTGGCTCGATTGCGCTCGGCTCGAGCGCTACGCGCGTGCTTAAGCTCGTCAACTGGCTGCCGGAAGAAATCGAGCTCGGCGCGTTGACGACGTCGAGCTGGGGCCTGGCTTCACCCTTCGATTACGTGGGGCGGAGCTGCGCTCCGGGCACGATTCTGCGCGGCGCCGGGGTGGGCACGTGCACGCTCGACGTGACCTTCACCTCGTCGCGGCTGTCGCGCGTGGAGGACACGCTTCAGCTCCAGTATCGGCAGCTGCAGAGCGGGACGTCTTCCGCGGCGCGCCTGACGCTCTACGGCGCCGGTAGAGCCAGCGATCCGGTCCAGGCCCTCTACGGCGGCGGCTACGCGACGTGCGCGCGGCTCGAGAGCGGCAACGTGCGCTGCTGGGGCCCGAACGATCGGGGTCAGCTCGGTTACGGGGACACACAGGTTGTCGGGGATGACGAGACCCCTGCCGAGCGCGGCAACTTGAACGTCGGGGGCCGCGTGGTGCAAATGGCCCTTGGCATCTTTCATTCGTGCGCGCTCCTGGACACGGGCAAGGTCCGTTGCTGGGGTCTCGCTCAGTTCGGCGCCCTCGGCTACGGCAACACGAACTCGATCGGAGACGACGAAGCCCCCGCCACGGCGGGCGACGTCGATGTGGGCGGCCGCGTCGTACAGGTGGGCGCCGGCAACCACCGAACTTGCGCGCTGCTGGACACCGGGAACGTGCGCTGCTGGGGCAGTGGAGCTTTGGGCACCCTCGGTTACGGCAACACGCGGGACATCGGCGACAACGAAGTCCCGGCAAGCGCCGGAGATTTGAACATCGGCGGCAAGGTCGTCCAGCTCGTCATGAGCGACGAACACACCTGCGTGCTGCTCGCGAACGGCAGGGTCCGTTGCTGGGGCGTCGGCTCGTTCGGCCGGCTCGGCTACGGGGACACGCAAAACATCGGCGATAACGAGTTCGCCGGTTCCGGCGGAGACGTGGACGTGGGAGGCACCGTGGTGCAACTGGCGGCTGGCTGGCGCCACAACTGCGCCCTGTTGACGACCGGAAAGCTGCGCTGCTGGGGCGAGAACCAGCTGGGCACGACGGGCTACGCTTCGCCCTACGCCGTGGGCGACAACGAGACGCCGGCTTCCGTCGGCGACGTTCCGTTAGAGGGCCAGGTGCAGTACGTCGGCATCAACGGCGACCGCGCTTGCGCATGGCTGACGACCGGCGCGGTGCGCTGCTGGGGAAGCTCCATCAACGGCAGCCTCGGCTACCCCGGGCGGACCAGCATGCCCCCCGCGGAAGCTCCGGACGTGCGCACCGGCGCAGCAAGCATCACACAGCTCATGGTCGGCCCCAGCAACACCTGCGTCTTGGCTACGGACGGAGCCGTGCGTTGCTGGGGTAGGGGCGATGCCGGCCTGAACGGCATCCCGGGCTCCGGCGACATCGGCGACGACGAGTACCCGAGCAATGCGCCGGACGTATCCGTGCAGTAAGTAACGGCGCTCCGCGAGCCCGCTCGCCTTCGCGTGTCGAGCCGCGTCTACAAGTACTCGGCGACGCGAGTGGCGAAATCGCGCTTCTCGTCGTCTCCACTCTTTAGCCAGTGTTCGAGGGCTCGCCAAATCGCTTGTTTATGGTCAGGCTGAAAGCGCGCGTATTCCCATTTAATTTGAGCGAATGTGCCGTCCAGCGACGGATAGCGCTTCGCCTGCATCACGGCGCGGTACTGCTGCTGCAGCCACTCTTCAGCGCGGAAGCTCAAGAGCGCCGGGCGCACAGAAAAATCGCCGGATAACACGCGTGACCCGTGGTGGAGGAGCAATTGCGCAGCGTGCTGCAGCCGCGCCTCGATGGTGTGCGCTGGCAGTGTCAGCGGTTCGTCCGGTGTTTCGTGTGATGCGGCTTCGCATTGCACCAATTCATAGAGGCCCATCGTCG
>DATHEN010001169.1:0-3719 GCA_035318565.1 Polyangiaceae bacterium | reverse complement strand
ATGCGCGGCCTCCCGCCTTTGTATGCGGCAAAACGCTCGTGGCGAAACGTGCGCTGCGGCGCATCCACGGCGACCGCAATCCCGCGCGGCGCCTGCTCGCGAAGCAGCTTCAACAGCAATACGGCGAAGCCATACAGAGCCTGTGTCGGCTCGCCGTCACGCGTGTTCATGCTCGGGAGCGCATGAAACGCACGAAAGAAAAGCGAGTAGGTATCGATGAGCAAAACATCCGTCATGAAGTCTCTTTTCTCGGCCCGCGCCCGAAACGTAAACACGCCGGCGAGCGAGTCCGCGAGTAGTCGCGACAACGCCCGCGCGGCCCGCGGCCCGGCCGGCCCGGCGCGTTTCCCCCGGCGATCGTCCTGCCCGCGCCCCGGAGAGCGCCGCAAGCTTCCCTTCGGACATCAGAGAGACTACGCATTCCGGTCATGCCCTCCTACGATTCCGCGCGCGACTGCCACGTGCTGCGTATCGTGTACGACGGTCCGGGTCTCGCTGGGAAGACTACGAATTTACAGCAGATTTGCGCACTGGTTCCAGCGCGCCGGCGCAGCGAGATGTACACCCCGGCCGAGCTCAAGGGCCGCACCATGTTCTTCGACTGGATGGAGGTCGACGCACCCCCGCAGGGAGGCAAGCGGCTCAAGGTCCAGCTCATCACCGTTCCGGGGCAGATCCAGCGCAATTACCGGCGCCGGCCGCTCGTGGAAATGGCGGACGTCGTGGTTTTCGTGTGCGATTGCACCAAGCCGCAGGTACCCGATACGCTGCGCACCTTCGCCCGCCTGCGCAACAGCGTGAAACGCCGCAGTGTCCCGGTACCGGTCATCGTGCAGGCGAACAAGCAAGACGATCCGGAAGCGTTACCGGTGGACAAGCTGCGGCGCCGCCTGCGGCTCGACGATGACGTGCCGGTGATCTCGGCCGTGGCCGTGGCTGGCCAGGGTGTACGAGAAACGTTGGTCACGGCCATGCGCATCGGTATCGAGCGCATGGGTGACGAAGAAATCGTGCCGCTGGCGTCCGCGTTTGCCAACGCGGATGCGCTGTTCGATCACGTCCTCAGCTTCGAAGACAATCCCGTCAATGACGACGTGATCGACGCAGAGGAGCTGCACGTCGGTGCCGAAGACGTCGATCTGACCGCCGAGGGAATGGCGGCACATTTGAGTGCTGCCTCAATGGACGCTCTCGAGTCCAAGGCACGGCGGGCAGCGCTGCGCGCCGGCGAAACGGACGAGCCCGAGAGTCCCTCGGAAGAAGAAGTCCCGGCCACGCACGGTGGTCGCCGGTCGCGTCGCCGCGCGCGAGGCTAGAAGCCGTTTTTCAGCGCTCCAAACTATTGCGCCTCTGCGACAGTGGCTACACTTCGTAAATGAGCTCCCCGGACTCGCTGGGACCGCCGCCGGCGGGATCTCGGCCACCGCGAGACGACGCGGTGACCCGCGTGGATTCCCAGGCGCTGGTCGAGCCTGCGCCGGAGCCGCAGCGCCCGGTGACGCTGCCGAGCGTGAAGGCCAGCCCGCCGAGCGGTGCCGAGACGCGTGATGCGCGCGACGCGCCGGCCCCCGTCGAACCGGAACCATTGGCTTCGGCTTCCGAGCGGCTCGTGCACGGCGGCGAGATCGCCAGGGGTGGTATGGCCTCGATCGGGGTGGCTTTCGATCAGGGGCTGCTGCGCCGCGTGGCCGTGAAGCGCTTGCGCGGTCACACGGACAGCGTCGGCCGGCAGCGCTTCTTCGACGAGGCACGGGTCACCGCGCAGCTCGATCACCCGAACGTGGTGCCGGTTCACGACCTGGGCCTGGAGCCCCTTACGGGCGAGCCGTTCTTCACGATGAAGCTCGTCGAAGGCCACACGCTCGGGCAAGTCATCGACGAAGCGCACCGGCACGAGCTCACTCCCGAGCGCCTGCATCCAATCCTACAAATCCTGGTGAAGGTTTGTGACGCGGTGGCTTTCGCGCACAGCCGCGGGCTCGTGCACCGGGATCTCAAGCCCGAAAACGTCATGGTGGGCACGCACGGCCAAGTCTATGTGATGGACTGGGGAGTGGCGCGCGTGTTGCACCGTGAGCCCACGCTCGACCGCGCGCCTGGCTGGGCGGAGGCGTCCCTCCTGTCGCGCGATCCGGATGCGGACGCCATCATCGGAACACCGGACTACATGGCGCCCGAACAGGCGCTCGGCGACGCGCGTGCCATCGACGAACGCACGGACGTGTTCGGTATCGGTGGTGTCCTCTACTATTTGCTCACGGGGCTCGGCCCCTACTCGCGCACGAGCTCACGCGCGGGTCTTTCGCAGCGTGGTGAAGTCCTCCCTCCCGAAGATCAGGGCGTTTGGCCGCGCTTGCCACCGGGGTTGTGTCATATCGCCATGAAGGCGCTGGCTCCCGAGAAACACCTGCGGTTCAGCAGCGTGGAGGAGCTCCGGCGGAGCCTCGAGGAGTTTCTCTCGGGAGGCGGATGGTTCGCGACGCAGCGCTTTCGCGCAGGCGAGGTGATCGTCCGCGAAGGCGAGGTGGGGGATAGCGCGTACATCATCAGCGAAGGCCAATGCGAAGTGTACCGAGTGGCAGACGGGCAGAAGCAGCCACTGCGCGAGCTCGGACCGGGTGAAGTGTTCGGGGAAACGGCGGTTCTCACGCGTAAACCCCGCACCGCCAGCGTGGCTGCGCTCTCGGACGTAACGCTGAAAGTCGTCACATCGGCGTCCCTCGACAACGAGCTCAGCCGCAATCCTTGGCTGGAGGCCTTCGTGCGGAGTCTCGCCGAACGCTTCCGTGAAGCGGACGCCGAAGTCGCGAGTCACCGTCGCGCACGCAGCTCGAGTCCGCAGCCCGAATAATACGCGTCGAGCGTCCACGACACGCCTGCGTCAACGCGCCCGCCACACTGACCCGAAATCGCCTCGCAGCAGACTCGCGGTGGCGCGCTGAATCCTGGTGCTCGCCGGGCGGTACGCGCGGTGCATGTGGAGCAGCCGCTGAACCGGGTCTTGGCTCACTTGAAAGGAGGCGACGTGATGAATCGATACACGTGTGCGCTGTGCAGTACTCTGCTTCTCTTCGCGTGTGAGGCGGAGCAAAAGCAACCGAGCGATCCGTATTTCGATCAAGCGGGAATCGAGAACGGAGAGCGCGCTGATTTCAGCGGCGCTCCGGCGAACGCGCCCCCTCCGCCCGCCAGCTGCGGCGACCGCAACGGAGGCGGCGATCAGCACGTGGACTTCATGAAGCTGATGGAGACCAAGATCGCGGAAAAGCCCGCGGCCATGCTGCGCCAGATCGCGCTCTTGCGGTCTCGCTACGATCTCGCTGATCGCCCCTCCGCCGGCGTGAACATGACGCGCGGCAAACCCCTTCAGGGAGGGGTCCGCGTGCTTCTGCGGAGTGGATACACGTGGGAGTCGTTGGCTGCGTTGACGCCCGAGGAAGTACGCCGGCGCGATGTCTTCCCGGATGGTTTTTTCCCGCTGCCGCATCCGAAGCATCCGGAAGGCGGCATGCTATTTCCGCACTTCAACATCGAAGAAGTGCTGCGGCAGACCGGGCGGGATCTGCGCCGCTTCGACCTGGACTTCGACTTGCCCGATCACTTCCTGCCTGAATTCCCGCCACCCATCTTCCTGACCACGCGTCCGGATCTGGGCGACGTGTCGCAAGGTAAGCTCGTGACCACGGACAACTTCTACGAGCTCTTCAAGTGCATCCTCA
>DATHEN010001168.1:0-7216 GCA_035318565.1 Polyangiaceae bacterium | reverse complement strand
GTAGCTCCGGCGTCGCGGGCGTGGCCGGACGTGGCGGGGCGGCAGGCGCTAGCGGCAGCGCGGGATCAGGCGGCGGCAAAGCTGGCAACGCCGGTCGCGGTGGAACAGGGGGTCAGGGCGGAGGCGGCGGAGGCAAAGCCGGGAGCGCGGGTAAGGGAGGAAGCGCGGGCGCTGCTGGAGTCGCGGGCACTGCTGGAGTCGCGGGCCTTGCCGGCACGGCAGGCACAGCGGGCGCAAGTGGCAGCGGCGGCAGCGGCGGCAGCGGCGGCACGACCTGCTCCGCTGCGGCGAGCACGGCGGCCTGTTTCGGCTGCTGCGACGCTCAGTACGCCAGCACGGCGGGCACGTTCTATCAAACGTACTACGTGTGCGCGTGCTCCGATCCCTGTTACACGCCGTGCGCAGCCACGGTGTGCGACGCCACGCCGCGGACTCACACCTCCGCGTGTCTCGGATGCATGGAGACGAACCTCGGCGTCAGCAATTTTTGCCAGCAGGACGGCGCGGATTGCACGGGCGACTGCGTGGCATACCGCACCTGCTTGTTCTCTTGCTTTTGAGATTACCCCCGTGCTCACCTCGCCACCCGCCGTACTTCGCGTGAGCGGTCTCACTATCGAGCGCGACGAAGGATTTCCGCTGAAGGACGTCTCGTGGCAGGTGCTGCGCGGCGAAAACTGGGCGATCCTCGGCGCGAACGGTTCTGGCAAGACGTCGCTCATCGGTGCCATGACGGCGTACATCGCGCCCTCGGCCGGAAGTATCGAGCTGCTCGGCCATGAATATGGGCGCTCCGAGTGGCGCGAGGTGAGAAAGCTGTTCGGCCTCGTCAGCTCGGCGATTCACCAGCACCTTTGGGACAGAGAGTCGGCCGTGCGCACCGTAGCCAGTGGGAAGTACGCTGCGTTCGGCCCGTGGTCGCAACCGGATGACGCGGATCTGAAGGAAGCACAGCGCCTGCTCGACGAGATGCAGGCAGGAGCCATCTGCGAACGTCCCTGGCGCGTGCTTTCTCAGGGCGAACGGCAGCGCGTGCTGATTGCGCGCGCGCTCATGGCGAAACCTGCGCTGCTCTTGCTCGATGAACCCTGCGCCGGTCTCGACCCGGTGGCGCGCGAACGATTGCTCTCGGTCATAGATGGCGTCGCGCGACGCAGTGAAGCGAGCGTGGTGCTCGTGACGCACCATGTGGAAGAAATCGTGCCGGCCTTTTCCCATGTGCTCCTGCTGAAAGCGGGAAGCGTGCTCGCTGCGGGTCCCAAGCGCGAGGTGGTGACTTCCGCGCTGTTGTCGGAAGCTTACGAAAGCGCGGTTGAGGTGAGCTGGCGCGGATCGACGTGCACGCTCAGCCTGAGCTGAAGGCGCTTGAGCTTTTTCCTGGAAGCGTGGACCATCGCGCCATGAGGCGTTTCGCGATCGGGGTGGCCATCGCTTGGGGTTGCGTCGCTCAGCCTAGCTTTGCGGATACGGGGGTGTCGGAACGGCTGGTCTGCGAGGCGGGCCACCCGCGCTGCGTCGACCTCGTCCTCCGCAATATGGAGCGGCGCTTGCGTGCGCTTTCGCGCACTTGCGACCATGACGCCATTTTCTCGCTGCTCTATTTCCGAACCACCGAGAAGTTCGAAGAGACGCTGCCCGCGCTCGGTTACGGCGATACGCGCGCCGTGGTGCGCGAGGACGCGCTGTTCGCGGACTACTACTTCCGTGCGTACGACGCCTACCACCGCGGCTGGGGTTACGTGCCGCCTGCCTGGCAAATCACCTTCGAAGCGGCGGAGCAGCGCGCCGTGTCGGCCATTGGCAACGCACTCTTGAGCATGAACGCCCACATCCAGCGTGACTTGCCGTTCGTGCTGTTCGAGCTGGACCGGCGCGGGCGTCCCGTGAGCTACGCGGACCACCTGCTCGTGAACGAGTTTCTGGCGCAGGTGGACGTGGCTCGAGAGATTGCCGCGCGCTTCGACCCCGCATTTGCCACGAACATCGATCCAGCCGTACTACAGCAGTTGATCGTGAGCTGGCGAGAGCTCGCCTTTGCCAACTACCTGCGCCTGCGTAGCGCTGCGACTCTGGAGGCTTGGCTCGCGGTTGCCGCGGATATCGAGCGCAGCACCGCCGAGCTCGCGCGCACGTTCGTGCAGCAGACGGCTTACCCGGCGGGCACGGACAGCTCTGCGCGCGACGCTTTTTGCGGAGCCGCCGCTCGACCTTGAAGCGGCGGCTGCTGATGCAGCACGAGCGCGCCGACCTCGACGCACGTGACCGAGAGAAGCGCGCGCTGGGATTGGAGTCCCGCTCGAGTCTGACGCGGCGGGTCGCCCGATTGCCGCAGTCGAAAGTTCGTGGCGCGGGTTGCGAGTACGGAGCTGCGCTGTCACCCTTGTTATGTTTGAGAGCGCGAGGGCGCGGATGGCTGTTCGTAAACTCATTGCTTGGGGGTTTTCGTTGACGGTCTTTGGCCTGTTGGGCTCGAGCGCGTACTTCACTGCGTCCGGCGTTTCCTCTCTCGCGGAAACCGTGCTGCTGCTCGACTCCGTCGACCCCGCGTCGCGTCATCGGTTGATGGCGACCCGTGAGCCGGATCCTGGCGCGGCCGAGGCGATCCTAAACCGCAATCCCTTCGACTCCGCGACCGGTGCGCTCAAGGAGCAACCCGTAGTGGCGGAACCGCTGGCGGCCAAAGAGCCGGTGGATCCCTTGACCGTCCCGACATGCCCGGAGATCGAAGTGTACAGCACGATGATCTCCGAGGATCCGCTGTGGTCGACGGCCATCGTGCGAGGGCCTGGGGAAGAGCGCGGCCGCGTGCTGCGCGTGGGCGCGCGCGTCGCCGGCTGGCAGCTGGTGTTCATCGGCGAAAACCCGCTGCGCGGTGGGCCCACGGTGTGGTTCGAGGACGACTCCGGCCTTTGCCAGAGTGTGTTGTTCGGCAGGGCTCTGCGGAGCGCGACCGGGCCATCGCCGGCGCTGAACGCCTCGGTGGCTGCCGCGCCCGCGGACGGCACGGCTGCGCCGCGCGAGCCCGCCACCGTGCTGCCGAGCGAGTTGTCATCGCGTATCAAGCGCGTGAACGCCGGCGAGTTTCTGTTGGATCGCAGTGCGGTGGACAGCATCCTGGAAAATCACGCGCAGCTCTTGCGGGGCTCGCGCATGACTCCGGCGTGGAAGGACGGCGCGCTCACCGGCTTCAAGCTGGACCGTATTCAGTCTGACAGCCTTCTGGGACGGCTCGGCTTCGAGAACGGCGATCAGGTCGAAGCGATCAACGGCATTGCCATCACGAGTCCCGAGACGGCGCTGCAAGCGTATACGAAGCTGCGGAACGCGCGCGAGCTGCGCGTGCGCGTGGCGCGCGGCGGCAAACCGATGTCGATCGACTACCTCGTGCGCTGAGCTGCGCACGAAACCAATTGAATCGCGCCTGAGCCCGCTGCTCGGGTTTTGGCCTCAGCCCGCGGCGATAGCCGTTATTGACGGCTTCGAGACGAGCGCTGGGCCACTGACGGCCGAGCAGGCGCGCGCTTTGTGCCCGAATCGTTCAAGTCCGTCGCTCCCGAGCGTGCGCAACATGGGCGTGCAGATGCGTCGGCACCTGGTCCAACCGCGGAGCCGGCGCTCGGTAGCGCAATGTAACTATCGGCATTGTCGCTTGGTGCGTGTGCCTGCGCTGGTGGAATTTTCAGAGTTGCCATGAAGTTCTGGCGGCCGCGGCGTGTCGCGAGCGGGGTGTGGCAAGGCATGTGGAACGTGTTACTTTCCGCACCCCTTTACGGAGTCGGTCCATGAATGGTGCTGAGCTGTTGATACAAACGCTGCTGGCCAACGGCGTCGATCTCGTCGTTGGCAATCCGGGTACGTCGGAGATGCAATTCGTCTCCGCGCTCGACGCAGTGCCGCGCATGCGCGCGGTGCTGGCGCTGTTCGAGGGCGTGGTGACGGGCGCTGCGGACGGCTACGGCCGCATGGCAGATCGCCCTGCCGCTACATTGCTCCACCTGGGCCCGGGGCTCGGAAACGGCTGGGCGAATTTGCACAACGCGCGCCGGGCGCGCTCGCCGATCGTCAACGTCGTGGGCGACCATGCCACGTTCCACCGCAAGTACGACGCTCCGCTGAACTCCGATTTCGAGCCGATGGCGCAGGCCGTGTCCGGCTGGATGCGTAGCTGCGAATCGGTGGAGCGCGTCAGTCGCGACACGGCAGAAGCGGTTGCAGCCGCCAGCGGCACACCGGCGCAGACCGCCACGCTGGTGCTGCCTGCCGACGTTGCCTGGAGTGAGGCGCAGGGCGAGCCCGTGATCAGCCGCCCCGCCGAAGCACGGCGCGTGTCTCAGCCGCAGATAGACGGCATCGCGAAGCTGCTGAAAAGCGGCGAGCCGGCCGCGTTGCTCTTGAGCGGGCGCGCGCTGCGTGATCCGGGGCTACGTCTGATCAGCCGCATCGCCAAGCGCACCGGCGCGCGTGTTTATTGTGAGACGTTTCCGGCGCGCCTGGAGCGCGGCGCGGGCCGGCCGTCCTTCGAGCGGCTGCCGTACTTCGGTGACATGGTGCTCGACACGCTGGCAGGCTTGAAGCATCTCGTGCTGGTCGGCGCCAGGGCGCCCGTCGCCTTCTTCGCCTTTCCGGGCAAGAGCAGCAACCTCGTGCCCGAAGGCTGCGACGTGCATGCGCTGACGAGCGAGGCGGACGACACGCTCCTCGCGCTTGCGCAGCTCGCCGAAGCCGTGGGTGCCGACAAGGACCCGGACCTTCAGGCGGCGAACGTACCCGCGGCTCCCACCGGCGGCGCGATCGAACCGAGCACGCTGGCCGCTGCGGTGGCCGCCACGCTGCCGGAGAATGCCATCATCATCGACGAAGCGAACACCACCGGCTACGTCGTTCCCTTCATGACCGCTGGCTGCGGGCCGCACGATTGGATGTGCCTGACCGGCGGCTCGATCGGCATGGGCCTGCCCGCGGCAACCGGTGCCGCGCTCGCCTGTCCGGAGCGGCGGACTCTGGTGCTCGAGGGCGATGGCAGCGCCATGTACACGATTCAAGCGCTGTGGACGCAGGCGCGCGAACAGCTGAACGTCACCAACGTGATCCTCGCGAACCGCTCGTACGCGATCCTCAACATCGAGATGATGCGCATGGGGCTCGGTCAGGCTGGCCCGGTTGCCAAGCAGATGCTGGACATCGACTCTCCAACCCTCGATTTCGTGGCCATGGGCCGTTCGCTCGGCGTGCCATCCTGCCGCGTTACGACGGCGGACGAGCTCGCGAAAGAGCTTGCCAAGTCGTTTGCCACGCCGGGCCCGGCGCTCATCGAAGCCGTATTCTGAGGGTGATTACATGAGCAACTTGAACGATACGCTGAAGGAGATCGTCGGAACCGAGCACGTACTGCTCGGCGACGCGATCGGCGACGACTACACGCACGACGAGGCGCTGAGCGCGGCGCCCCAAAAGCCGCTCGCCGTGGTGCGGCCGAGCTCCACGGAAGAAGTCGCGCGCGTGCTGCGCGCGGCGGGTGAGAAGAAGGTGCCCGTCACGCCGCGCGGTTCGGGTACGGGCCTGTCCGGAGCCTGCATTCCGGGGGAGGGTGGCATCGTCCTGTCACTCGAGCGCATGAAACGCGTGCTCGAGATCGACCTCGAGAATCACATGGCGGTCGTGGAGGCGGGCGTCACCTTGCTCGAGCTGAATGAAAAGCTGGCGCCGCATGGGCTCTTGTATCCGGTGTTCCCGGGCGAGCTCAGCGCCAGCCTCGGCGGCAACGTGAACACGAACGCAGGCGGCATGCGCGCGGTGAAGTACGGCGTGACGCGCCATCACGTGATCGGTCTCGAAGCGGTGCTTCCGAGCGGTGAGGTCGTGAAGACCGGCGGCAAGCTCGTCAAGAGCTCGACGGGGTACGACCTGACGCAGCTCATCGTGGGCTCCGAGGGCACGCTCGCCGTGGTGACGCAGGTGATCGTCAAGCTCGTGCCGCGGCTCGCCTTCAGCGCCACGCTGCTCGCTCCGTTCAAGTCACTCGAAGAAGTCACGCGCGCGGTGCCGGCGCTCGTGGCAAGCGGCATAGCGCCGGTCATGGTCGAGTACATCGACCAAATGACCATGATGGTGATCACCGCGCAGAACAGCGTGGACCTCGGCATCCCCGACGAGATTCGCTCGGCCACGCAGGCGTACCTGCTCGTGCTCGTGGAGGGCCGCACAGAAGGTCGAGTGGACGAAGACATGCAAGTCGCCGGCGGGGTGCTCAGCGAGCACGGCGCTCTGGACGTGTTCGTGCTCCCCGCGAGCGCGGCCACGCGCCTGGTGGATGCCCGCGAGAAGAGCTTTTGGGCGGCCAAGCGCGCTCAGGCGAGCGACGTCATCGACGTGGTCGTGCCGCGCGCGGCCCTCGCCGAATACATGGCCCAGGTGCGTGACATTGCGGGCCGCCACGGGACGATGATTCCGGGCTGCGGCCATGCCGGCGACGGCAACGTGCACATGGCGATCTTCGAAAGCGACCCCGACAAGCGTCACGCGCTCATGAAAGAGCTGTTCGAGGCCGGACGCGCGCTGGGCGGCATGATCTCCGGCGAGCACGGTATCGGCCGTGAAAAGAAGGCGTATTACGCCGCGCTCGAAGACCCGCTGAAGCTCGTGCTCATGAAACGCATCAAGCAGGCCTTCGATCCGAACGGGATCCTGAACCCGGGCGTGCTCTTCGACTGAGCGGCGACGGGCTACTCTGGCAGTGGGATGAACTCGATGTCATCCCCGGGGATTTTTTCGAAACGGCCCTGCTTCCAGTCTTCCTTGGCGCGCTCGATGCGTTCCTTGGAGCTCGAAACGAAGTTCCAGAACATGTGCCGTTCGCCGGCGAGCTTGGCGCCCCCGAGCAGCAGCACGCGGGCGGGCGCTGAGCTCGTGATCTCGGGCCGGGTGCCGGACCGCACGACCAGCAGCGTGCCCGGATCGAATCGACGGCCGTCGCACGCGATCGAGCCCTCCGCCACGTAGACCGCGCGCTGCTCGTGTTCCTCGTCCAAAGGCAGGCGCGCACCGGCTTCGAGCTGCGCGTGCACGTAGAACATGGGCGAGAGCACCCCCACCGGTGAGCGCTGTCCGTAGGCCGAGCCGGCGATCACGTCCAGCACGGCGCGCTCGAGGTGGACTTGCGGAATGGTCTCTTGCGGATGGTGCTCGAAGAGCGGCTCCGTTTCCTCATGCTCGAGCG
>DATHEN010001167.1:0-6401 GCA_035318565.1 Polyangiaceae bacterium | reverse complement strand
GGACAGAGCTTCGACTCGCGCAGGGCATGAAAGATGGTGAGCGCCGTGGCTTCGATCTGAAGCTGCATGCCAATGAGCTTCTTCGGCATGGTGTCGGCGTTCAGGGCAGCCGTCACGAGCCGCTCGGATTGCTTGCTCATGCTGCGCGGGAAATCTCCGCAGGCCCGCAGCAGGAAGTCGTGGAGCACGTAGAAGTGGCGCGCTTCGTCGTGCGCCTGACTGGTAGCAGCCATGCGCGCTTCCAGGGGCTCGAGCTCGTCCGCTAGACGCGCCGCGATCTTCCAGGCCGCCAGCTCTCCCCACATGATGTTACCGAGCACACGCTGCGCGGCTTGCTTCTGCTCCGGGCGAATGCCCGAGCCGCCGTGCTTCTGCCAGAGCTCCTCCAGGACGCTCTTGCCCTCCCACGCCAGGCTTTGCCCGCGGTGGTAGATGTTCTCGATCTTCCCGAGACGCCGGGCTTCTTCAGCATTTCTGGCCAGGTCGAACATGTCGTAGGGCAGCGTGCGGGGCATGAGCTCAGGATTAGCACACCAATTGGTGTCGCGTTAGGGCCTGCCCTGCTGGCCCTTGAGCCCCCGCGAGTCCGCGGGCTAGATTCCGCCCGGCCGTGGCCCAAACACTTCCCTCCCCCCTCGTCGGCGTGATCATGGGCTCTCGCTCGGACTGGGAGACGATGCGCCACGCCGCGGCCACGCTGGACGAGCTCCGCATTCCGCACGAGGTGCGGGTGGTCTCGGCGCACCGCACGCCGGATTTGCTGTTCGAGTACGCCAGCAGCGCAGTGGACCGCGGGCTCGAGGTGTTGATTGCCGGCGCGGGAGGCGCCGCTCACCTGCCGGGCATGGCGGCGGCCAAGACCGAGCTGCCCGTGCTCGGGGTGCCGGTCTTGTCGAAGACCCTGCAAGGGGTCGATTCCCTGCTCTCGATCGTGCAGATGCCCGCGGGCATTCCCGTCGGCACTCTGGCAATAGGCCGCGCGGGCGCGGTCAACGCCGCGCTATTGGCCGCTGCCATGCTCGGCAACAAGTACCCTGAGGTACGCGCAGCATTACGCGAGTACCGGCAAAAACAGACCGCTAGCGTGCTCGCCGGCAGCGATCCCCGGCAAGAGCCCTGACTGGGCTGGCGGGACACATGGCGGAGCGCTCTGCACTCAGGGTCGGCCTTCTCGGCGCCGGTCAGCTCGGGCGAATGCTCGCGCTCGCCGGCTATCCGCTGGACGTACGCTGCCTACTCTTGGATCCAACCGCAGACTCGCCTGGTTCGCATGTCGCCGAACAGATCGTGGCCGAGTACACGGATCCGGCTGCGCTCGCGCGGCTCGCCGAGTGCGACGTGGTCAGCTACGAGTTCGAAAACGTGCCCGCCTCAGCAGCCGCATGGCTCGCCGAGCGCGTGCCCGTTTATCCGCCACCCGCCGCGCTCGAAGTCGCGCGCGATCGCCTGCATGAAAAGACGCGCTTTCGCGATCTCGGCATCCCGACCGCACGCTTCAAAAGCGCCGAGTCCGCGCAGGAGCTCGAGCACGCGCTGAGCGAGCTCGGCGTGCCTGCGCTGATCAAGACGCGCACTCTGGGTTACGACGGCAAGGGACAGCTGCTGCTGCGGGACGCGCCGAACGCGCAAGCGATCTGGGGGCGCTTTCGCGGTGTGCCGCTGATCGTCGAAGAGTACGTGGCGTTTCAGCGCGAGCTGAGCCTGATAGCCGTGCGCAGCACGCGGGGCGACGTGGCTTTCTATCCGCTCGTGCAGAACGAGCACCGTGACGGCATCCTGCATCTGAGCCAGGCGCCCGCGCCGAACACGGAAGGCGGCCTGCAACACACAGCGGAAGACTACGCTTCGCGCCTGCTCGCTTCGCTCGATTACGCCGGCGTGCTCGCGCTCGAGCTCTTCGAAGTGAACGGCGCGCTGCTCGCCAACGAGATGGCTCCACGCGTTCACAACTCCGGCCACTGGACGATCGAAGGCGCCGAAGTGAGCCAATTCGAAAATCATCTGCGCGCCATCTTGGGGCTGCCGCTCGGCTCCACTGCTGCGCGCGGCTATCCCGCCATGCTCAACCTGATCGGCAACCTGCCAGACAGAGAGCGCGTGCTTGCCGTGCCCGGAGCCCACCTGCACCTGTACGGCAAAGCAGCGCGCGCGGGCCGCAAGCTCGGGCATGTGACGCTTTCTTGCAACACTGCCGAACAAAGGTGCGAACGCGTTGACGCGCTTTTGCGCATGTTGAGTCCATAGCTTGTAAAAGTGCGTACGCATGCACGCACTCTTGCGCTCTGCGCCGTGCGAATGACCCGGTTCGTCGCAAATTTCTCTCTCTTTTTGCATGAGCCAGCGACTAAGCTCGTCTCTCAGTACATTCGGTATTTAGAGAGAGGAATCTTCGATGAAACTCAGGAACTCAGTGCTTGTACTGGCAGCCACTCTCGGAACGTCTGCATTGTTGGCGAATCCAGTCGCCGCGCAGGAGGTCGAGAACATCGGCAATCAAGGGCAGTTCGTGATCGGCGCAGAGCGCATCACGGGACTGTTCTTCGACAAGACCCACCTGGAAAATCCGGACACGGACGCCGAGTCCGACACTTCCACGACGCGGATCGGGCTGCTCGGCAGCGACGGCGGGGACTCGCCCTCCGGCACCCCGCGTTTGGGCTTCGATTACCTCGTCACCGACGGCCTCAGCGTGGGTGGAGCGCTCTGGCTGACCACCGAGTCGACTGAAACAGAAATTTCCGGCGGCGACTCGACGGACGACGGCTCTCTCACCACGTTCTACATCAATCCGCGCGTCGGCTATGCGTACGCCATTGACGATACGTTCGCGATCTGGCCGCGCGCCGGTGTCGCCTTCGCTACGGCTTCCGGCGACACGGGAGACGGCGAAGTCGACATCTCCGCCAACTCGCTGCAGCTCACGCTGGAAGGCAACGTCGTTATCTCGCCCATGGAACACTTCGCGATCATCGGCGGGCCGTTTCTGGACCTCGGCCTCAGCGGCAGTCGCGAGCTCGACGCTGGAAGCGCGACGGAGACCCAGGAAATCGATATGAAGTTCACCACGTTCGGCATCGCGGCGGGCATCGCGGGCTACTTCTGATAGCCCCCTGACGTAGCCCCTACTCGGAGCTCAGACGTTTCGCGTCACTCACCAAACGAGTCACGACGTCGGCGTCTGAGCTTCGGTAAAATCCGCGAATCTGCGCTTTGCCGTCCACGAGCACCAGGTGCGAGCCGTGGACGAGCCCGAGGTGGTCCGCGGCGCCGTCCGGCTGGCCATCGAGCGCCATCTTGAAGCTCTCGATGGACGTCTTCTTGATGACTTCGATGTCGCCCGTGAGCAGCCGCCAGTTCGAAGTATCGAGCTTGAACTCGCGCGCGTACTCGCTCAGCACCGCGGGAGTGTCGTACTCCGGGTCGACCGAGAAGCTCACCAACGTGAGCGGCACCTGTGCTTTTTTGGCGTGCGCCTGAACGTCTTGCATCCGCCGCGTAATACGCGGGCAAATCGTGGGACAGCGCGTGAACATGAACGCGGCAACCCAGGTCTTGCCGCGGAAGTCCGCGACGCTCAGCGCCCGCCCCGTTTGATCTTTCAAACGGAAGTCTGCGATCTGTCCGAGCGCGGGCAGCTCTTCCTGTTTCTTATGGCACGCGGTGCCCGCCGCAAGCAGCAGCACACACACGAAAATGAATCTGGCTATCACCGTGTGCGGTCGTATAGCGCGCGCAGCGTGGCATGCGAGGCCCGAACTTCGCCCCGGGCGATTTGCCACACGAGCTCCCGCGCGCGCGCATTGATCGGCGCCGGAATTCCCAGGCGCTCCGCTCGATCCACGACCTCGCCGTTCAGAAAATCCACCGCCGGCGAGCGACCGCGCTCGATGGCAGCGAGCATCGAGGAGCGCAAGCGACGGTAGCGCGCCCCAACGGCCAGGAGCAGGCCATGTTTGGCGACCAGGTTCGGCGAGCCGCTCGCTGCCGCCTCACTTTCGGTGAGCGCGATCCACTCGAGATCGATCGTTCCCGCTACCTTCTCCAGACGCACCCGTTGTGCGCGCGCCACGTGCACGACTTCGGTCATGACTTCGAGCGCCAGCCGCCGCACGTGACGGTGGCGTAGCAGCACGCCGAGTCGATCCCCGCCGATCGTACCCAAGGTGGAGATGGCGCAGTTGATGGCCAGCTTGCTGAAGCGGGCGCCCAGCAGGTTTTGAGTGATCGTCACGGGGCCGATCGCTTCGAGAATGCGCGCCAGATCATCGAGCTGTGCGTCCACCGTGCCGTCGAGACGGCCGATCGAAAAGCCTCCCGCCGAAGTGCGATCGTACACTCCGGGCTCCATGGTCGAGGCACCCCACGCCACCACCGCGCCGATCACCTGCTCGGGCGGGACGACCTTTGCCACGCGTTCTTCACACAATCCGTTCTGAAAACACACCATGCGCCCGCCGTCCGCGAGCAGGTGGGCGACGCTGCTCGCCGCTTCTTCTACTTGGGGCGGCTGCGTGGCGAGCAGGATGAAGTCGAACGGTTCGGTACCCGGCTCCGCGCTCTCGAAAACGGCGCGCGGCTTGGCATTCGCCGGCTCACCCTCGCCGCTCAAACAGAAGCCGTTCTGACGGAGCGCTTGCGCAATACGCGGGTTCGTCGTGAGCGCGCTCACGTTCTGGTCGAGCTCGGCCAAGCGTCCCCCGATCACGCCACCGATGGCGCCGCAGCCCACCACCAGAATTCGAGGCCCGCCATTCGGTTCGGTCATCCGTCAGTAGAATACCGCGAGGTGAAGCGTAAAAACCCGCAAAAGTCGCAAAAATTGACCCGCCGGCCGATTGGGTGTACCAAGCGTCGCGTACACCGGCCTACACCGGCGTTGCTTTCGCACTCCGGTCAGCCAGGAGGTCACCCCATGCGTTTTCTTCGCAAACTGCTCGAGCGTCTGCGTCTTCCGCTTCCCGCGCTCGCCTAGGCTCCGCGCTCTGCCGGCCCGGATTCAGTTTCGGGTGAGTGCTAGCCTGTCGGACTCGTATGTCCCGCCGCCATTTGCCGACGGTCGCCGCATCGATGCCGCTCGAGGTTCCCCAACACCTCGAGCAGGCTCGCCGGCGGCTCGGCGGGCGCGGTCGTAGCGACGCGGGCATTGGTGCGCTGGTGCAAATCAGCAACGACGGCGCTGCCCCAACGCCGGGAGTGGTGCTGTTCGTGGCCGGACAGGAACTCGACGTCTGGACCGGCAACCGCCGTGTGATCCGCACGCAGCGCGAGCGGGTCAGCGCCGTGAAGGAAGCGCCCGCAGGAGAGCTCGCCGCCATCGCCAGCGCGGTCCGCATTTTCGCGGAGCTCGCCGAAGGCCGGCGCGTTCGTTACGTCGATGCAAAGGGCAATTCTAACGAGGGCACGCTGTTCGAGAAGTGCCGCTATGGCGCGCTCGTAGCGCGCGATGATCGCCAGATCATGGCGGTCGGCTTCAGCAAGCTGGAGCCTGCTCCCTCGTGTTGATCCGGAGCGCATGACGCTGGAGGGCGAGCGACTAGGACTGTGTGCGGCGTGCCGTCACGCGCGCAGCATCGTTTCATCGAAGGGCAGCCGCTTCACGCTATGCGGCAAATCTCTGGAAGACCCGCGCTTTCCCAAGTACCCGCGCCTACCCGTCGTGCAATGCAGCGGACATCTACCCGCAGCGGAGCCGGAACAGCCGCGCTGAGCTGCTCTGGCATCTTGCCCTCAAGGGCACCATGCTTACTCAAGGAGGGCCCATGAAAAGCGCGAGCCCCGGATACGCCGACCCGAGCCGGCCGCACGTCGTCATCATCGGTGGGGGTTTCGGCGGCCTCAGCGCAGCGCGCGAGCTGAAGAACGCTGCGGTGCGCATCACCCTCGTGGACCGCTGGAACTATCACCTGTTTCAGCCGCTCCTGTACCAGGTGGCCATGGCCGGCCTCTCGCCGTCGGAGATCGCCTATCCGATTCGCACCGTGCTGCGCGGCCAGGAAAACACGCGCATGCTGCTCGGTGAAGTCACGAACATCGATCGCACCAAACGCGAGGTCACGCTGCACGACGGCATGAAGCTCGACTACGACTACCTGATCGTCGCCGCCGGAGCGCGCACCAACTTCTTCGGCAAAGAGTCGACGTGGGCGCGCCATGCGCTCGGCATGAAGAGTATCGAGGACGCGCTCGAGGTGCGCCGTCGCGTGCTGCTCGCGTTCGAGACGGCTGAGCGAGAGAGGGATCCCAAGAAGCGCGAAGCACTGCTCACCTTCGTGGTGATCGGCGGCGGTCCCACGGGCGTCGAGATTGCGGGCGCGCTCAGCGACTTGGCACGCACGGTGCTGTCGGAAGACTTTCGCGTCATCCGCCCGGAGTCCGCGCGGGTCATCTTGGTGGAAATGGTG
>DATHEN010001166.1:0-3964 GCA_035318565.1 Polyangiaceae bacterium | reverse complement strand
GAAGTCCTCTGGAACCGGCACGTAGGCCTCGGGAACGCCGAGCGCGAGCAAGTCCGAAACGAGGCGTACCCGCGGTGACGAGAACACCTGGCGCTGGAAGGCCGCGATTTGATCGAGCGCAAAAGCACTCACCTCGGGGCCCGCGCTGTGACTGCTGATCGCGCCTTGCGCCTGCTCCTGGAGCGTCGCTTCGCGTCCATCGAGCTGATAGGGCGCGGTGATGGCAACGTCTGCCACGCTGGGCACGGCGCGCCACACGAAGATCTTGCGATCCTGCGCGGTGATGACATGGCCCTCGGTATCGATCACATCCATGTTGTCCGGCAGCGTCAGCACCACGCGAACCAAACCCTTTTTCAGATGCTCGAACTGGAGCTCGGCGGCGCCCGGGTCGTCGGCGTCGAGTCGATCGAAGAGCGGATCTTTGGGGTTCTTCGCGAGGCGCGCCGTTACGCTCTCGGGTTTCAGCGTGGTGTCTTCTCCGAGCACGTGGCAGGTCGCGCAGGCTCGGCCGTTGCTCCCCTTGAAGGGCCGCTCGAACAGCCGCTTGCCGGAGCGTGCGCCGACTGAAAAAAGGGCCTCTTGGTGGGTCGCGGTCTCGGTTTCTTCGCTGGTGTCGCCTGGGTCTTGCGAGCTGCAGGCTGCGAGCAAAAATGAGGCGCTCAAGGAGCCGCAGGCGCTGAGCCACGCAAAATGAGCCGGGACGTGCCTCCGGCGGGCGCTGGAAAACATGCTGGAACCTCCACAGACAGCTCCGTTCCACGCCGCGGAACATCGTTCCGTGAAGGTTTTTCTTGGTTCAGAGCACCTGATAGCTGCAGCTAGTGCCGGTCTTCACGGCTCGGGACAGATAACGGCCCAGGGCGGCATCTACGGCCGCAATGCGTTCGATCGCGTCCTTGAGCCGGCGCTGCACGTTGATGCGCGCCCGCTCCACGTCCGAAGCGGCACGCCGGTCGCGGCCGCCCAAACCGACGGCGCCGGCCAGCTGTTCAGCGATGGTGTCCAGCTCTTCTCGCGCGCGCGTCGCGCGGGTCGGATCGCCGAAACGCTCGGCCTCTTCGAGCTCGTCCCGCAGCGCGCTCAGACGCTGCCGGTACTCGGCCTTGGCCCGCGCATCGAGCACTGGACCCGCATCGCCCGCACGCTGCTCGATGCCCGCGAGCTCCAAGACGTACACGTCGGTTCCCGGCCGGTCGAGCAGATACTGAAGGTACCCGAAGCCTTTACCGTGCTTGAGCCGGAGCGTCGTGCCCGCGTGCGTCGTCAGCATCCAAAGCTCGCCTTCACGCCGCAGCTGCAGCTCTGCGCGGGCATCCGCGCGTCCTGCTGGCGCCGACGCGGCTTCGGCGGCTGGCAACTCGACCAGGAGCCCGTCACGCGCTGTTCGGCAACTCTCCAGCAAGGGCGGTGACTCGAGTTTCTCGCAGAAAGCGCTGGCCTCGTCGTAGTGCCGTGCGGCATCGGGGAAACGTCCGATGAGCCGCGCCAGATCACCGAGCACGCGCGCCGAGGGACCGATGATGGCACCCGGTGCCGTGTTCCAGAACATGCGATCGGCTGCGCGCACGAGCTCGGGGTACACGCGCGCGCCCAGCGCTTTGTCTCCGAGCAACACGCACGTCTCAGCCACGCCCAGGATCTCCCACAACCTCGCCGGTGCGATGGGCGCTGGTTCGAGACTGACGTTCGAAAGCCGCTCTACGGCCTGTGCTGTTTTGCCCGTTCCGGCCAGAAACCACGCCACGTAGGGGATGGCTCCCGACATCGAGGCGAACAGATTCAGCAGAGCGTCTGCGTCGCCTGCGATCAGACCGGGCTGCTTGCGGAGGATCGCCAGCGAAAGCCGGTGTGTCAGCAGAAGAAAGAAGGCAGCGCGCGAGCCCGTGCTCTGCGCGAGAAGACGCGCCTCGTCTCCGAGGCGGTCCGCCTCCGCGAAGTCGCCGCTCAGCGCGAGCAGCAGCGCGTTTACGATCAAGTAACGAGTGCGATGCACGGGTTGCCGAGATTCACCGATGAGCTCGGTATAAGCGGGCAGCTCGGCTTCGGCGTCGGCTCGCCGGCCCAGGGCGAGGAGCGCCGTGATGTACGCCGGCAGCGTGTGCAGCACGACCAGCGGCTGACCGAGCGCACGCGCGAGCGCGAGCGTTTCCTCGAGCATCCGGAAGCGTTCGCTCTCGGCTACGAGCAAGCCGACCGTCGCCGAGAACTGCAGGACGTACAAGAGCGCATCCGGATCGTCGAGGCGGCGCGCCATGTTCATGGCGTCGTGCATCAAGCTCAGGATCTCCGGGTTGTCGTCCACGCTCTCGGGCGGCGTCAAAGCTGCCGCAAGCCGGGTCATCAATCGGGCGCGCAGGCTCGAATCCCCAGTTTCTATGGCCGCCAGCGCCTTGCGCAGCAGCGCGATCATCTGCGGATCGATCGTCCCGCTCGCGAGCTCCGTACCGTAGACGAGCGCCGCGCGCGCCTGGAGCTCCCACGCGCCGCCAAGCTCTGCGCGCGCTGCGGCGCGAGCACACAAGGCCTTGCCTTCAGCGCTGTCGCCCAGACGAATCAGGCCTTCCGCGATGATCACCTCGAGCTCGCCGCGCAGCACCTCTGGGAACTCGTCCGCGCCCGGCAAACCGAGCGCGCGCCGGCCGAGCTGAACCGCGTCCTCGAAGGCGAGCCGCGACAATGACGCCTTGGCCGCGGCCAACCCCACTTCGGCGACCCGCGCCGGCGTCCCCGCACTCTGCCCTTCGAATAGATGATGCACGGCAGCTTCAGGGGCTTCGCCGCGGCGCAAGAGGGTCGACCCGGCACGAAAATGGAGCGCCTCGCGCGCCGTAGGTCGCAAATCTACGTAAAGCTTGTCCCTGAGCAAGACGTGCGAGAACCGGAACCGCTCGTCCGCACTCGGCATCACGATGTTCGTGGCGACCGCTTCATTCAGGGCCTCGTGCACTTCGTCCGGATCGATTTCCGCCGTCTCGGCCAGGAGGGCCGGCGAGAACTCGCGCCCGAAGACGGCTGCCACTTCGAGCACCGCGAGCGTCCGCGCAGAGAGGCGGCTCAAGCGTTCGTCGAGCACGGCGCCGGGCCCGAACGACCAGGCTGCCTGTGCTTCGAACGCCTGTCCGAGGCGCAGTGCTTCCACGACGAATAGAGGATGGCCCTCGGTCACGCGAAACAGCCTGGCCGCACGTTCGGCGTCGCTGTCGGCGGTCGCTTCCCGGAGCCACGCGCTCACGTCCTCGGGTCCGAGACACTCGAGCGGGATGACGTCCGCCTCGCGCGCGACCTTGGCGAGCAGCGGCGCAGTATCGGGCGTCAAGCGCAGCTCGGCGTCCCGGTACGCGCCGACCACCAGGATTGGCGAGCGGGAGAGCTCACGTGCCAAGAGCAAGAGCAGCAAGAGCGACGGCGCATCGGCGGCGTGCAGATCGTCGAGCACCAAAACCAATGGGCGATCTGCGGCGAGCGACCGCAAGCTCCGCACCGCGGTGTCGAACACCGCAAAGCGAGCCTCCGGCGCAAACGCCGCGAGATGAGCGGCTGCCCCCGCGAATGGATCCTGGTCCATGCGAAGCTCGCGAAAAACTTGGATCCAGGGCCAGTACGCGGGAGCACCGCCCGCTTCCCAGCAGCGTCCCCAGGCCACGACCGCACCCCGCGCGGCGGCTTCGAGCGCCACTTCCTCGGCCAAGCGTGATTTACCGATACCCGGCTCACCGCTGAACAGCACGAGCCGCCCTTCGCCGGCACACGCGCGCTCCAGGCACGCGCGTGCCATGGCGAGAACAGGGTCGCGACCGTAAAGCGGCTGCACGGCGGGAGGGTAGTGCACATCTGCGCCGAGGCACTAGTACCGCGACACAGGGGTATGGACCGGTTGCGGCAGAAGCCGAGGGATTTCCTCGTCGGATAAGCATAGCTCGATGCTTCGCGCTTGACGTGGAGTGCGACGAATCAGTCCGAG
>DATHEN010001165.1:0-6057 GCA_035318565.1 Polyangiaceae bacterium | reverse complement strand
CCTCGTGATCTTCGTCCCAAGCGCGGGAGGTCGCCAAATAGACCGGAGCGGGAGACAACTTGCGAGCGAGCTCCTGAGCGTAGCGGCTCTTGCCCGAGCGGACACCACCGAGAACGAGTGTGATCATGCTGTACCTTCATGGGGGTCTCTGCGAACGCGCGCAGAGCGAACGGATTCGAGGATGTGAACGTGCACGGCGCCGCCCGCGCTGCGGCAGACTTCCGCACGCACCCCGAAGACGGCACCGAGCAGCGCCGCATCCAGTACTCGTTCGGGAGGTCCGTCCGCGCACACGCGGCCGGCAGCCAGCACCAACAGGCGATCGCAGAAACGAGCAGCCAGAGACAGATCGTGCAGCGCTACCAGCGCGGCGCGCTCGGCACCGACGAAGCCGCGCACGAACTCCAAGGCTTCGAGCTGATGCGAGACGTCCAGGCTGGCGGTCGGCTCGTCGAGCAACAGGATCGACGGCTCCTGGGCGATGGCGCGCGCCAGATGCACGCGCTGGCGCTCGCCGCCGGAGAGCTCGCCCACGCGGCGCTCGGCGAAGCGCTCGGTGTCCGTGGCCACGAGCGCGCTTCGAACCACAGTGGCGTCGCGCTCCCGAAGCGCGCCGAAGCGCGGTAAATGCGGAGTGCGGCCGAGCGCGACCAAGTCCCAGACTCGCATCGGGAAACCACTGTGTGTGTCCTGCAGGACCAAGGTGAGCACTCGCGCCCGCTCGCGCGCAGGCATTCGCCCGAGCGAGCGCCCGCTCAGCTGCACCTCACCCGCGCGCGGGTGAATCGACCCGAGCACCGCGTAGAGCAGCGTACTTTTTCCGCAGCCATTGGCGCCGATCACGCCTACTAGCTCGCCCGGGTAGAGGTCGAAAGTGACGCGCTCGAGAACGTCGCGGCCGGGATAGCCGAGCGACAGCTCGCGCACGGAAAGCAGCGGCGCGCTCATCACGTCACCAGCCGGCTCTTTCTGAGGAGCAAGTAGAAGAACAGCGGCGCGCCGATGCTCGCGGTCACGACGCTCAACCGCAGCTCCTCCGGCGCGATCGCCCGGCGCGCGATCAAGTCGCACAGCACCACGAACGTGCCGCCAATCAGCAGCGCACCGGGCAGCAGCCGTGAGTGCAAGGGCCCGAGCACCAGACGTAGCGCGTGCGGCACGATCAGCCCGACGAACGCCACCACGCCCCCCACCGCGACCGTGATGCCGGTGAGCAATGAAGCGGTCACGATCAACTCGCGCCGCAAGCGCGCGACATCGACGCCAACGGCCGCGGCACCGACTTCACCGAGCAGCAACGCGTCCAGAGCGCGGGCGCGGGTCAGCAAAAACAGCGTACCTCCGAGCACCGGCAGCGCGCCCCAGACCACGTGCGGCCAGGTCCGCCCTTCGAAGCCGCCGAGCAGCCAGTGCAGCAGTTGACGAGCGACGTCGAAGTTCGCGAGCGAGAACGAGAGCAAGAGCGTACTGGCTGAAACCGCCACATTGCCGAGCGCCGCGCCGACCAAGAGCACCTGCTCGAGGTGTCCGCGGGTGGACCCCTGGGAGAGCGCCGACACGGCCACGGTCGCGAGTAGCGCCCCGGTGCAGGCCGCGATCGGCAGGGCCCAGGGAAAGCGCACGGCCAGTCCCGAGTAGAGCGTCAACACCGCGCCCAGCGCCGCCATCGACGACACGCCCAGCACGCTCGGATCGGCGAGTGGATTGCGAAACAAGCCCTGCAGCGTGCAACCGCTGACGCTGAGCGCTGCGCCCACCAGAAATGCAACGAGCACCCGCGGTAGGCGCACGTCGAACAGCACCGTGCGAATCCACGGCGGATCCACCTCCCCGAACAACGCCCTCAGTAGGAGCTCGAGCGAAATCGGTACGGCGCCGGTGCTCAACGCCAGCAGCAGCACCGCGAGCGGCAACACCGAAAAGGCGAGGATCGTCGCCAGCGAGGCGCGTGAAGTCATGGTGCCGGCTCTCGGATGAGGCGCGCCAGGGCCTCCATCGTGTGAAGCACATGCTGCGAGACAGAGCCCGTCCACGAGCTGGGCAGACCGTGCACGGCGCGCCGCCAGCGCGTCCGGACATGAGGCGCGATCGGACTCTCGTCGAGCAACTGCGGAACGAACGCCTCAGAAACGCGCTTGCCCGTCGTCACGATCACGACATCCGGCTCGAACGTCAGCGCTTGCTCGAGACCGAGCGCGCCCGCGCCTTCGAAGCCCGCTTCGGCGGCTACGTTTTTGCCGCCCGCCAGCGTTACGCACTCGTCGAACAGCGTATTTTTGCCGTAGGTGAACAGGCCATCGAGCAACAGCACTCGCGGCGGCGGCGCGACTGCGGGCAGACGTTTGACGCGCGCGATGCGCGCTCGCATCTCGGCGACCAGACGGGCCGCGCTCTCATCGGCGCCGATTGCGCGCCCGAGCAACAAGACGTTGTGCTCGATGTCCGTGAGGCGCCCGAAGTGCTGCAGTCGCACGCTCGGGACACCCGCCGCCAAGAGCGGCGACACCTCGCTCACTTGCGTATAACTCGCGACGATCACCAGATCCGGCTCGAGCGCGAGCATTTGCTCGGCGCTGCCGTACACGCGCGGGATGCCGCGCGAGGCCCGCCCCGCGCTCATGGAAATGTTGGGCGCATCGATGAGGTACGTCAGGCCCGCGAGGCGCTCTTGGGGGACCAACTCGAGCAGGATCTCGTCGGCCGCGAGCACCGTGGAAACGACGCGGCGCGCCGGCGCTCGCAGCTCGAACCTCCGGCCAAGCGGATCTTCGAGCGTACGGGGGTAGCTGCCGCCTTCTACCCGCGAGGGCAAGAGCGCGCGCTCATCCAGCACGGCCACGCCGCGCGCACCGAGCGCGAGCGGCAAGAGCAGCGTGCCGACGAGCACGCTCCACGGCCACACTCGCGGACCCGGCGAACGACTCACCTCGGGCCGATCTGAACGGGCGGAAGGCCCACCTTGTCTTCGACTTTGATGGGTTCGCCCAGCGCGACGCTCGTGGCATCGGCATGGACGGTTTGTAGCACGCCGCGATCCGAGTCCGCGATCAGGCAGGTTTGTGCGCAGCCCGGGGCGCAGAATAGCCCCACGTAAGTGAGGCCCTTGCCTTTGCCTTCGTCGTCCGGGCGAGCTTCGATCAGGACTTGCGATTGTCGTGATTCGAAGTCGAGCACGGCCAGGCGATTGTTGCCGGAGCCGCCGTAGCCGGTCTGCGTCTTGTAAAGCAAGCGATCGTCGTCGATGAACGCGACTTCGCTCTGCACGAGCTGGCTCTGCAGCTCCTGCGGCTCGTAGCGATCGAGCTCCTTCAGCCCATTCGGCGCGCGTTCGAACACCAGAATGCCGCTGCCGCCCAGATCCTTCGCTTCACCGTCCTCGTCGATTTCTCCCGAACAGGCGAGCACGAAGCGCTTTCCCGAGGGCGACGCCTCGACGCGGCCACAGTTTTTCTTACCTTCGATGCGCTGTTGCCAGACGATCTCGTCGGCTTCGGGGGACACGGCCGCGAGGATGCTGTCGCCGGTCGTGGCGAAGTCGTCGGAAATGCGCTCGAGCGTGACCACATACTCGTTGCCCACGCGCGAAATGCTCGAGGCACGCGGCGGCAGCCCGTCTTCCATGGGGAACTCGAGCGCGCTCAGGATGCGGCGCTCCTGGGTATCGATCACGAGCAGGTCTCCGCCGCGATCGAACGGCTCCTTGCCGGGAGCGGCGTTCTGTCCCCAGCGCGTCAGGAACGCGCGCGTTGCATCGACCTCCAGGTAGTCGCGCGGATTCGATTCGAAGCCCGTGCCGACCGGAAGCTGACCCAGCACCTCTGCCGTTTCCGTCGCCACCCAGGTGATGACATTGGTGCCGTAGCGATCGAGCAGCACCACGTTGCCCGAAGCGGGTCGGGTCGAGGGCAAGCCCACGTCGCCGGACAGCGCGAAGGCGACGCCGGATGTCTGCGCGGATGCGGTCGAAATGAACGACTCCGAGAGCGTGCGACCTTCGAGATCCGAAAGCGCGATCTGAGTGGACTGAAAGTCGCTGAGCACGACGGTAGTGCCCGCTGGACAGCGACCGCCTGGCGGACCTTTCACACCGCCGGTGCCATCCGAGTTGTCGTCGAGGTTGCATGCAAAGCACAGTATCGACAAACCCAATGCCGTAAATTTCACCACTTGGCCTCCATCGAAACGTAAAAAGTCCGCTCCGGGAGCGGAAACCCAACGACGTCGAACCGCTCCGTAGCGAGCAGGTTCCGCACACGAAAACGCGCCACGAGCTGCTCTTCGAGCGCCATGGCGCCGAGCTCGAGATCGAGTGAACCTTGTTCGGGGATGCGCGCGAGCCCTGCGGGATCCGCGTAGCGCGCAGACTGATACAGGTAACGCACTTCGATCCACGGCCGCTCCACGGGGTAGAGCGTGGGGATCCAGAAGCGCAGCGCCTGAGAAGCGACGAGCCGCGACTGGAAGGGCAGCACGTCGTTGGCCAGCATGCGGCCCGGCGACGTGTCGCGTGGATCGAGCAGAGTGACGGCGAGCTCTGTGTCGACGAGCTTCTCGTAGGACGCGCCGGCGGCGAGCTCCGCGCCCAGAACGCGCGCGGATTGGCGATTTTCCGGGAACAGATAGCCCTGAGCCGTGCGCACGAAGCTCACGAGATTGCTCGCCGAACGCAGGTAGCCGGAAAGATCCGCGTAACCGCGCACGGGTCCGCTGGCGTCGCTCGTGAAACGCGCGCCGCCGTCGACCGTCCAGCCGCTCTCCGGCTCCAAGTCGTCATTGCCGCGCACCAGCACCCCCATGCCGTAGAGCTCACCCAACGTCGGGGTGCGCGTGTAGCGGGCCAGGTTCGCGTAGAGCAGGACATTGCCGAGCCGAACACTGGGACCGATGCGGCCGGAAAGCTCCACGCTGTCGCACGCGGAGCGCGAGCCCGTGCTGGTGCCGTGGCATTCGACGCTGCCGAGTCCCCGAATGGCGAGCGCATCGAGCACCGGCAGCTCCGCAGCCAGCGCCGCGCGACTCGAGATGCGGTGTGCCACCACGCTCGGCAGCTCACTGTCACCGAGTTGCTTTTGATCGACGCGCCGCAGCCGTTCTACTGCGGCGGTGAGCGCGGGCCTGAGCACGAGCCCCGACGGCAAGGCCAGGTACAGCGCCGCGTTCTGTTCGACTCGCTCGCCGCGATTTTCGACCCGGATCGCGGCCAGCGCGAGCTCGCGCAGCGGGTCTTCGAACTCGGAGCTTCCGGAGAGCGCCGTGGTCGAAAGCTCGAGGTACGAGCAAGCATCCTCGAACGGCGTGCGCGCGGTCAGCGCCACGAAATCACGCTGAAAGCGTGCCCGCGCCGCGTACGTGGGCAAAAGGGCGAACTTCGGCACGCCCTGCTCGCGCAGCGAATGATTCGAGAGCACGTCTATACGGGCCGAGCCGACCTTCGAGCGCGAGCTCAGCCACAAATCGTAGGCCGACACATCGGCGTTGCGCAGCCGCGCGGTTCCGCCGTCTCCCTCGACGAACAAGGTGCCGCGATCGTCGAAGAAGGGATAGTCGTTTTCCGCCGCTTGCGCAGAAACGCCCACGAGCAGCGCGTGTCGCTTCGTTACCGCGCTCGAATGCAACCACGCCGCGCGCGTGCCGAAGCTGCCCGCGAGCGCACCGATCGCAAGCTCCGAACGCTTCGGTCTGAGCGGCTCGAACATCACCGCGCCGCCGATGCCGAGCCGATCGGCTTCGAGGGGCGCGTTGCCGCGGTACAGTTCCACGCGCTCGACGAACCAGAGCGGGACGGACGAAAGATCTGCCGCGCCCGCGACCTCGTCGTTCAAACGCACGCTCCCGAAGTACACGGGGGTTTGCGCGGCGGTCGCCCCGCGCACGGAAGCCGTGGCCGGCGCACCGAGACCGCCGCTTTCCGTGATCTGCACTCCCGGTGCGCTGCGCAGGGCTTCGGGCGCCGACATCCCAGGCGTCATCAAGCGCTCGCGACGGATCACGTGACCCGCGACACCGGGGTCCTTCGGAGGAGCATGCGGCGCGCGCGGCGCACCGCGCACCTCGACG
>DATHEN010001164.1:0-2669 GCA_035318565.1 Polyangiaceae bacterium | reverse complement strand
GGGCGTCGTCAGGCAAGCAGTGCGGCATGAAGGCGAGCTCTCGCTGGTCCTATTTTCGGGCGAGTGTGCCGTCGCTGCCAATGGGGCAGTGATCGACGGGTTGCCCCGCGCCCCTCTAGGCTATGCGCTCCCGCTCGGCGTGCTCGAAAATGGCATGCCGCTCTCACGAATCGATGCGGATCTGCTGGCGCGCTGTACGGACGGCACCGGTCAATTCGAATTTTGTCTGACGTCGGGCGTTCGAATCAAGGGGCGCCATCCGAGGCTCGTCCGTGCCGGTAATGAAATCACGGTGCTAGTCGCCGAAGACTTCGCGCTAGAGCAGCATGGAAGGACCTTGTTCCGATCCGCCGAGCCTTATCCATGGGTGCTCGGGCATCGCGTTCGCACCGCCGGGGCCGCGATCCCCTTGGGCTATTTCCCCGAAACCGCCGCGTCGGCGACCACGGTGCCGAAGCCACGGACCTTCGATGAAGCGCAGCGCCAGCGAATCGAACTCCACGAGCGGGCTACAGCCGCATGGCGATCGCTTGCTGGCAGTGACCTCGTGCGAGAGTTGGAAGCGATCGCGGCTCGCTTGGATCGAGAGTACCCCGATGAATGGCTGCTTCGCTGGAATCTGCTCGAGAGCCTAGTAAAGCTCGGTGAACGAAGCGGGCAGGCTGCGCGACTCAAGAGGGATCTCGAGCAGCTCGAGGTCCGTTTTCAGCATCGCGAACCGATTGCAACTGGGCTCGGCTATATTCGATCGATTGTGGAGAGCGGGAGCGGCGAACCAAAGGCTGAGCGACAGGAGGCCCCTCGATGAAACTCGCGACGTTGCACGACGGAACACGCGACGGATGTCTTCTGGTCATAGGCCGGCGTGGCGAGCGATTCGTCAACGCCAGTGCCGTCGCCCGCTCACTCCAGGCGGCTCTCGATGACTGGGATCGAGTCAAACCCGAGCTCGATGCGCTCGCCATGGACCTCGAGCACGGCCGCATAACTGGAGAGCCGTTGGATATCCAGAGGCTCGCCGCGCCGCTTCCGCGCGCTTACGAATGGATTGATGGATCGGCGTTCTTGTCGCACGTCAAATTGGTACGAAGGGCGCGCGGCGCCGAGCTGCCAGAAGCGTTCCTCAGTGATCCGCTCGTCTATCAGGGCGGCTCGGGGGTGTTACTCGCACCGACTGCACCGCTCAGGCTCGGCAGCCCGGATTGGGGACTGGATTTCGAAGCGGAAGTTTGCGTGATTTTGGCTGATACTCCGCTAGGTCTCGGGCGAGAACACGCCGAGCGACATGTGCGATTGTTGATGCTCGCCAACGACGTCACGTACAGGAACCTGGTTCCGCGCGAGCTCGAGAAAGGCTTCGGATTCGTTTGCTCGAAGCCGGCTACGGCTTTCTCACCGTTCGCGATAACACCGGACGAGCTCGGCTCGGCGTGGCGTGACGGCCGAGTTCACCTTCGCATGCATACTTATCTGAACGGCAAGCAAGTCGGCGCGCCGGATGCTGGTGCGATGCACTTTTCATTTTTCGACTTGATGGCACATGTCAGCCAGACACGCGGATTTACGGCAGGAACGATTCTAGGCAGCGGGACCGTGTCGAACGAGGACCCAGCGCAGGGTGTTTCGTGCCTTGCCGAGCTCCGGACGCGCGAGCTCTTGGAGCTGGGCGCCGCTTCGACGCCATACCTCGTGCCGGGTGATCGCGTGCGAATCGAAATGCTGGATGCACGCGGAACGAGCTTGTTTGGAGCCATCGAGCAGGAGGTGGTGCAAACGTGAAGCTCTATTCCTACTGGCGGTCGAGCTCCGCTTGGCGTGTTCGCATCGTGCTTGCCTGGAAGGGGATTCCCTACGAATACGTTGCAGTGAATCTCTTGCCGGATGCTGCCGAGAACGCGTCCGCAGGCTATGCCGCCGTGAACCCACTCGAGCAAGTGCCGACCTTGGAATGGACCGAGGCCGAGCGTGTCGTGCGGCTCGCCCAGTCCGTGGCGATCGCCGAGTATCTGGAGGAGCGTTTTCCCCAGCCGCACCTCTTTCCAAAAACCACGCTGGCACGGGCTCGGATGCGGCAGGCCGTGGAAATCATCAACTCGGGCATTCAGCCTCTGCAAAACTCCGGGACGATCGCGGCGCTGCGGGCGCTCTCGGACGAAGACCAGGTCAGGGCCTGGGTTCGAAATGCCATGGTGCGGGGACTCGCTGCGCTCGAATCGCTAGCGCTCGGTCAAGCGGCCGAATTCTTGGTCGGAGACGAACCGTCCCTGGCGGATGCCTATTTGGTCCCACAACTTTACAATGCGCGCCGCTACGCCGTCGATCTCACCCCTTACCCGAAGTTGACCGAGATCGAGGCAGCCGCGGTGTCGCTCGAAGCGTTTGCCCGCGCGCATCCGGATGAGCAGCCTGATGCGCCGTCACGCGTAAGGAACGAATAAGTCAGACCTGCAAGTGGAGGCGTCAGTGCAAGCAGCAGAGCTCGGCATCCGAAGGCTTCTCGGACTTCACTATTACGTTCGTGATCTGGAGCGCAGCCGGCGCTTTTACGTCGATTGCATGGCGTTCGACGAAATGGGGAGGAGCTCGCCGGAGCTCGAGCGCCACGGCCGGCAGCGCTCGCTGGTGTTTCGCGCGGGCAGCGTCGTCGTGACGTGCTCGACGCCGGTGGG
>DATHEN010001163.1:0-5790 GCA_035318565.1 Polyangiaceae bacterium | reverse complement strand
TCGGCGGGTACGTCTGCGGGCGTCACCACGTCCGGGAGCTCGATGCCGCTCCAGGTGGTGAAGCTGGATTGGCGCGGCGGTAGGCGTGCGTAGCTCCGGGGGAGAGTTTCCTCTCTGAACTCGCGCACGCGCCGGCGCAGCTCGGCCAGTTGAGCGTGGTCGAATCCGGGCGCTTCGCCCTCGGAGCTGTAAGCTCGCAGTCCGAGCTCGCCGATTGCCGCTTCTTCCATGCGCTACAAAGTAGCAGCAAGGCCATGGTGCGTCGATGTGCGCCGTGGGGAGCGCCGGGCTCAACCAGCGAGGAAATGCAGCATATCAGCGGGCGTGAGCGCGCCTGCCAGCTTGCCGTCCTCACCCACTACCGCAATTTTCTTGGCGCCCTGGTCACTGAACAGTTCCATTGCGCGGGCCAGCGGCGCATCGGCGCGCACACAGAACAGCCGCGAGAGCATCACGTTGCGCACGTGAAGGCCTTCGAAGCGTTCGCGGCTCACCGAGCACGTGGCCCGAACGAATTGCCCGGGTGTGATCATACCCACTGGGCGATCGTCTTCATCGACCACGATGACACCCGGCAAGTCTTCACCCGCGAATAGCGTCGACAGACTGCTGATGCGAGCGTTGGCGCGCACCGCGCTCGTGCCGCGCTGCATGACCTCCGCCACGGGCAGACTCATCAGCAACATGGAGAGCTCTTCGCGAATGGTCGCGGTTCGCGCGCGCCAGGTCGTGTCTTCGCGCGCCCGGTCTGCCGGTGAAGCGTGAGCTTCTCGCTCTGCTTCCGAGTGGCCGTCGAGCCCGTTGCCCGCGGGACGCGCGGCGAGGAGCGAGAGCGCGGTCTGAAGCGCCGCCTCGTGAGCGACGTCGATCACCACCTTGGTCTTGCAATCCGGACACACGAGGCTCACTTCGACGTCTTCGACGCCCTCGTTACTGGCGAGCACGTGAGCGATTCTGACGCTGCTCGGGCGCTCGGAAGTACTGCGTCTCGATGACGGTGTGCGTTCCGTAGGCGGCGTCCAGGCGCCGAGCGCGTCGTCGCCTCCGAAACCGAAGTCGCTGAAATCGACTTCCCAGGACCGCTCGGGGTCTCTGGGAGGGGTCCTTTCCAATCTGGCCATCGTAGTACGTGCTCCTGGTGGTTCGACGGTGACGCTGATGGTTTGGCTAGTCGCCGCCGCCCAGCGTGAAGTACAGCTCGCGCACACCGTTGCTGCGGACCTGTTCCAAGCAATCGAAGCAGAAGGCCGGCTTTTCCGGGCAGGTCACGCACAAAGAGCAGTCCTCTCGACCGCAGGAAGCGCAACAATCGACGCCTCGCTCTCCCGGCAAGATCCCGAGGCGCTGTAAGTCGGAGCGGGTCAGCATGCCGACGAGCTCGTCGGCCGCGTTCAAAACCGGCAGGCAGCCCGCGCCGCTCGCGAGCACGAGGGCTGCCGCCGTTTCCACCAAATCCGTTTCGCACGCCCAGGCAAGGGGAGCCTGCATGCGACGGCCGACGCTGTCTCCATCGAAGGCTGTGTCGAGCTCGCAACGGCAGACGGTCCCGAGCAACGCACCTTCATGTGCTACGAGCATGTGGTGGACGCCTCGCTCGACAGCGAGGAAGTGCGCGTCCGCGGCGTCGTCCATCGGGTCGACGACAACGGCACGTCGAAAGTCGAGATCGGCGACGCGTTGCGCCATCCCTCTGCATCCCCTTTATGGTTGTGACGTGCGCCGCGCAGCACTCGGCCATCGAGTCCTGCTGGGGCCGTAGCAAGCGTGCATGGGTCGTGCCCCAAAGCGCGTCGTCCCATGCGTGGCTGCGGCAGCCGACGAAGTGCTGAAAAGCACGCGGCGTTTTGCAAATGCGCCCCCCGTCTTCCTCCCGGCGCAAGTGCAAATGGTCCGGTGCAACTCGCCCCAGTGTGTCCGATTTGGAGCGAGGCAAGTCGGTACGGCTTGGTCTTTCGCGCCCGCGCAGAGTAGGAACGCTCGCGTGTGGGAATGCCGCTGCGCGCTGCTGGCCGTGATCGGCATCGCAGTTGGATGCGCGAGCCGGGTCCCCGATGCCGGCCGTCCCCCGCCCGCGGCGCCCAGGTCGGTCCCGGCACGAAGCAGCGCACCGGCCCGAGCAGCATCCCGCGCCGCTCCGATCTCGGGAGTGGGTAGCAGCCATCCGTTCTTTCCTCTGGCTGCGGCGCCGGACGGCACCTGGGTCGCGCTCTGTCAGGCGCGCTCGGACACGAACGCCGATGGACGGGTGCAGCTCCGGGCTGGAGCTCACGGCGAGCTCTCGGGCGACCGGGCGCAAGGCTTCATCGTGCTCGGCGCGGGGGCCGGCACTCCAATCGACGAGCTCCTGGCGTTTTCTCCTGACGGCCGCTATCTGGCTGTGCGGCGTGCCGTTGGGCTCTGGCTCCTGGACAGCAGTACGCGCTCCGAGCTGCCGCTCAGTGCAGGACAGGTCGACCTCGAGTCCGATCTGGCGCCTTTTCGCGGCCACCGCGCCGTCGCGTTCGACCCGAGCAGCAAACGCCTGCTCTACGTGCGACGCGGTCCGGCGAAGAGCGAGATCGTCGTGCGCGATCTGGCGAGTGGACGTGAACAGAGCAGCGACCCGGGTGCGGGCGAAATCTGGCGCGCCGAGTTCGTGAGCGACGGCCCCTGGCTGCTCTTGCACATGGTGGCAGACGACACGAACGGCAACGGCAAGCTCGAGTGGCCGGCTCCTCGAGCTCTCACCAATGATTCGCAGTGCGCGAGCACGCTGGCACGCTTTCCCGTCTGGCAGCCGCGCGGAGACGTCGCGCGCACGCGCCTGGCGCACAGTGAACGCGCATACGTCGAAGATGTCGCGGGCTTCGTGACAGCGCTGGGGGACGGCTTCGTGATTCGGCAGCCGTCCGAACGGTTGGTGTGGAAAGCAGCGTCTCCGGAGGCGAGCCCGCCGCGCCGCGACGTGGAGCTCGCGCCCGCCAAGTGCGCGGCCCGCGTCGTGTTCGTCGATTCGGTGCGCGGAGCGCTCGTCATCGGCTGTTCCGGAGCGGGCCTGCGCTGGCCGCTGCGGCTGGTCTTGCCGGGCTATTCGGCCGATCTCGACGTCGATCTCGCTCCGACGGAATTCCTTCGCCCGTGCGAAGCGCGCCCGCGCTTGCTGGCGCTCTACCCGGGCCAGGGTTCGCTGCTGTTGGATCTGGAGCGGCGCGTGCTGTTGCCGCTCCGAAATGGAGATCTCGTCCTGTGTACGCAGGGCAAGACCGCCCTGTTGCAGCGCGCGCGCGAGCTGTGGACGTTCGACGCGGACAGTGGAGAGTACTCGTTCGTGACGGGCGAGCTTTCTGCCCAACCCGACGTTCTGCTCAACGCTCCCCTCGTGTACGTCACCCCCTGGGTGGTCGATGTGCGCGGAGGTGCGTTGCTCGGTCGCGTCCCGCCTGCCGAACGGCCGATCGCGCTCGCTCGAGATGGCCGCGTCCTGCTTGCAAGGCGGGCCGCCGCGAGTGATTTGCCGCTCGGACCCTTACGTTGGGCCGCGCCACGGCCGTAGCCCGGTTCGGAAGAGCACTGCCTTGGATTCCGATAGCTTGCGAGGAACCTTGAAGAATCGCCGCCTGCGCTGGACGGGAAACGACGAAAGCCGTCTGCCCGTTTATCAGAGCGAGCCGCCGCCAGTCAGCCTGGCGCCGGATCAGCCCAAGCCAATCCGCGGCATCGAGGCGTCCGACCTGAACGTCGTGTTTCAGCCGATCGTGGAAATCGCCACCGGTCGTCTGTTTGCGCAAGAAGCGCTCGTGCGCTGCAAGATTCCGATGTTCGAAAACCCGGTGGCGCTGTTCGAACGTGCCGTAACGGAGCAGGCCTGCGGTCGCTTGGGTCGCGTGATTCGTGAAGTCGCGTTTGCGCGTTGTCCGGGCGTTCCCTTGTTCGTGAACATCCACCCGAGCGAGCTCAGCGCACGCTGGCTGGTGCGTCCGGACGATCCGGTGTTCTTTCACGACAGCGACGTCTATCTGGAGATCACCGAGTCGGCGGCGTTTTCGCATTTCGAGCTGTGCTTCGGCGTGCTCAAGGAAGTCTGCTCGCGCGCGGGTGCGTTTCTCGTCGTGGACGATTTCGGGGCGGGCTATTCGAACCTGAAACGCATCATCGATCTTCAGCCGAAGGTCGTGAAGCTCGACCGCACGCTGATCGCGCGTCTGGATCGGGATCGACGCCAGCAGATATTGGTGCGGTACATGGTAGACCTGTGCGGTGAGCTCGGCTCCACCGTGGTCGCCGAAGGCATCGAGACGCTCGACGAGCTCAAAGCCTGCCGTGATTGCGGCGCGCAGTATGGCCAGGGCTTCTTGTTGGCGCGCCCAGCCTTTCCCGCTCCGCGCGTGGAGTGGCCTTTGTGAACGCGGTGGCGGACCGGGGCGCCGATTTCGCGCCTGGAACGCGCGTAGCGGGCCGTTACGTCCTCTCCTCGGAGCTGGGCAAGGGCGGTATCGGAGCAGTCTACCGCGCGCGTGATACTTCCAGCGAACGCGACGTGGCCTTCAAGGTGCTGCTCGCCGGCTCGTCGAGCCGCGAGATGCAGGCGCTGTTCGAGCGCGAATATCACACGCTCGCCAACCTGAAGCACCCGCGCATCATCGAGGTGTACGAGTACGGCGTGTGCGAGGTGGGCACCTACTACACGATGGAGCTTCTGGACGGCCAGGATCTACGTGACCTTGCGCCGCTGCCGTGGAAAGACGCGTGCAAGTACTTGCGGGATGTGGCTTCGTCGCTCGCCCTCCTGCACGCGCGCAGGCTCCTGCACCGCGACCTGAGCCCGCGCAACGTGCGCCTCACGAGCGACGGCTGCGCCAAGCTCCTCGACTTCGGCGCGCTGGCGAGCTTCGGCTGGGCGAGCGAAATCATCGGCACGCCGCCCTTCGTTGCACCGGAAGCGCTGCTCGGATCGCCGCTCGATCAACGTGCCGATTTGTTCGCGCTGGGAGCGCTCGGCTATTGGCTCTTGACCGGAAGGCAAGCGTATCCCGCCAAGGCGCTGGAGCAACTGCCGCCGCTCTGGCGAACGCCCGTCGTTCCGCCGTCGTCTTTCGTTGCCGACCTACCCGAGGCGCTGGATACGCTGATCTTGGGGCTACTCCGCTTCGACGCGCTGACACGCCCGGGCAGCGCCATGGCGGTCATCGACAGCCTGAATGGCATCGCCGGGCTCGACGCCAGAGAGCACGAGCAAGAAGCCGAGAGTTATCTCGCCAGCGGCGCGCTCGCCGGGCGTGAAAAGGATCTCGAGCAACTCCGGCTGCGCTTGAAGCAGACCGTGAACGGGGAAGGCAGCAGCGTTTGCATCGAAGGTGACGCCGGAGTCGGCAAGACCCGCATGCTGAACGAGCTCGCACTTCACGCGCAGCTTCAGGGCGCGACGGTGTTGCGCGTGAATGCCGCGCTGCACAACGAGCCGCTCGGTGTCGCTAAGAATCTGGCTCTGACGTTGCTGCGTGCGCTCCCCGCTGAAGCGTCGAAGCACGCCGCCCCGTACGCGCAAACGCTGGGTCATCTCTCGGCAGAGCTCTGGGAGAAGCTCGAACGTCCGGAGCTCGATACGATTTCGCGGGCGACGCCGGAGGCGCGCGCCAGTCTTCAGGACGCGCTGCTCCGCTGGATTCTTGCGGTTGCAACCGACACTCCGCTGCTCTTGGCCGTGGACGACGTGCACGCTGTGGATGAGTCGTCCGCCGCGCTGCTCGCCGTATTGGCGAGTGAGGTGCGCGCCAAGCGCTTGCTGCTCGCGGTGACGTTTCTCAGGCGTGA
>DATHEN010001162.1:0-2994 GCA_035318565.1 Polyangiaceae bacterium | reverse complement strand
AACGGATATCGATCGGGGTGCAGCGGGTCAAAGGAAAAATGTGCACAAATGTCGGAAATTACTAGGAAAATTGGCGGAAACGAAATGCATTGGAAAAGCCCATCCCGAGACGGACACGGAACAGAAACCGACTCGGACGCTCGGACACAAAGCTCCCCGAGCACCGAAACGCGGCCGAGCGGATCTGTTTCTCCGGAGAAACGCGAGAGCGGCGCTGCGGCGTCAGCCGCGGCTGTATTCGGTCGACCGAGTGGGCCGACATTTTTGTCGGAGCGCGCGGCAAGCTAGCGCGCGCAGCGTTCCGCATGCGGCTGGAGGGCGCTGCGAGGCGAACGTTGCGGTCTTTACAGGGCCAAGTGGAACTCGCCGCGGGCCACGATCACGGCGCTGCCCCCGACTTCCACTTTTGTCAGCGCGGCTCGGGAACCCTCCGCGCGTGCGTAGAGGATGCTGGGTCGGTTCAGCTCGGCACCCTGCTCGATGCGGATTGTGTCGCCGAACGCGATCCGACCGTGCTGCGCGAGGTGGGCGGCGAGCGGACCTGCTGCCGATCCGGTGGCCGGGTCTTCTGCGACGCCTGCGCTCGGGTGAAACATGCGCGTTTTGTAGTCGGCGCCTTCCCCGGCGAAGACGTTGACTCCGAAGGACGGCAAAGCCGCGAGCCGTGTCATGTCCGGCTTCAGGCTCGCCACGGCTTCGCGCGACTCGAGTATCACGTAGACGTGGCGCGCGCCGTTGTCGTAGGCCACGACGGGCAGCGCCGAGCCCGTCACGCCGAGCGCTGCCAGTAGCTGGGGAGTCGTATCGTAGGGGCAGACGTGCGGCAGCGGCTGAGTCATCCAGCCGAACGCAACGCGGGCTCCGTCTCTCTCGAGCCGCACCGGGACGATGCCGGCGCCCGTTTCGAGATTCAGAACATCGAGCTGTACGCCGGTTCCGATCACGAATGCACTCCCCAGCGTGGGGTGACCGGCAAAGGGCAACTCTACGCGCGGTGTGAAGATCCTGATATGCGCGTGACCGCCTTTCTCTGCCGGAAAGATGAACGTGCTCTCGGAGAGGTTCATTTCGCGGGCCAGTGCTTGCATGGACGCCGTACTGAGCTTCTGCGGATTGGTGAACACGGCAAGTGCATTGCCGGTGAGCGGTTGCTCGGTGAAGACGTCACACAGCACGTAGCGGAGCGTTCGCATGCCGCGAGCTTACTCGACTCGACTCGATTCGTTCAGTCTCGCGGGCGAGCCGGTCACGATCCCGGCGCGCTGCCGGCGGGCAGTGCACGCAGGATGTCCAAGAACGCCGGACCATACAGATTGAGTTTCGTGGGTCCGACGCCCGATATGCCCAGCAGCTGCTGTTCGGTGGTCGGGCGGCGTGCCGCCATTTCCAGCAGCGTGGCGTCGCTGAAGACCCTGAAGGCGGGCATGCTGCTCTCGGAAGCCAGCCGCTTGCGCAGCTCTTTCAACGCCGCGAAGAGCGTGGCGTCCACGTCTTTGGCGGGCGGCGCGGACTCACGACTAACGCGGCTTTTGCGCGACGGTAAAGCTCGGACCTTGGCGCTCGCCAGCACGTCGTTGCCGGAGCAGTTGCCACAGGAAGCGCCGCAGCTTTCCATCTCCTGCCCGAAATAGCGGACCAGCAGCTGATGGCGGCAATCTCGCGATTCGGCGAACCGGTACATCTCCCGTGCCTGTGCGCGCAGCCGGGCGGCGAGCTCCTCCGGAGCTTCTTCCGCGAAGCGATCGTACGTCTTCACCTCCGACCACGAGTAGAAGAGGACGCAGTCGCTCGGAAGACCATCGCGGCCGGCGCGGCCGATCTCCTGGTAGTAGCCTTCGAGCGAGCGCGGCATGTCCCGGTGGATCACGTAGCGGATGTTGGGCTTGTCGATGCCCATGCCGAAGGCGATGGTCGCCACCACGACCTGCAAAGCGTCGGCGCGGAAGCGCTCTTGAACGCGGTTTCGTACCTTGGCATCGAGCCCGGCGTGATACGCAGCGGCGTCGATGCCCTGATCGCGCAAGTGCTCCGCAGTGGCTTCCGCGGTCTTGCGCGACAAACAATAGATGATGCCGCTCTCCTGGCTGCGCGCGCGCACCAGCTGCGTGAGTGCTTCCCGCGCGCTCCTGCCGAGCGCGTCCCCCTTGGAGTGAGCGTGCAGGTTGAGGTTTTGCCGATAAAACGAGCCGCGAAACAGCGCCGGCCGCTGCATGCCCAGCTGATCGACGATGTCCTGTGTTACGCGTTCCGTAGCGGTGGCGGTGAGTGCCAGTACGGGCACGCGCCCGAAGCGCCGCCGCAGCTGCCCGAGGTTCCTGTAAGCCGGCCTGAAATCATGTCCCCACTGGCTGATGCAATGCGCCTCGTCCACGGCAATCAAACGCAGATCCAGCCGCGCTAGACTGGCGCCCACGGAGGCTTCGATGCCTTCCGGTGCGGCATACACGAGCTCGTATTCCCCGGCTTCCAGCCGAGCCACGCGCGCTCGACGCTCTTCGGGCTCGAGGCTCGAGTTCAGGTAGGTGGCGCGCAGGCCACGCTCGGTCAGAGCATCGACCTGATCTTTCATGAGTGCGATGAGCGGCGAGATGACCAGCGTGACGCCGCCCGTAAGCAGCGCCGGGATCTGGTAAGTCAGGGATTTGCCCGCGCCGGTGGGCATGACTCCCAGGCAATCGCGACCGGCGAGCACGGCTTCGATGATCTCGTGCTGGCCGGGGCGAAAGCCCTGATAGCCGAAGACGCTCTTGAGTACGGCGAGTGGATCTTCGACAGGGTGGGGGCGGATGTCTTCCGCGAGCTGCTTGAGCATGCGCAGCGTGTCGGGCAAAAACAACTCTGAGTTGCGTTTCCATAGCCCGCGCAAAGTCGAAAGATCGGCACGCAACGCTTGCCCGTGCTCGAGCCGGTCTGCGCCGGTTTTGCGCGCGCACAGCTCGACGACGGCTGCACGCACGAGCTCCGGCGTGGAAAGGCGTGTCAGGTTTCGAGCCA
>DATHEN010001161.1:0-5550 GCA_035318565.1 Polyangiaceae bacterium | reverse complement strand
CGCGATCGGCCGAACGCCATCCGTCGCTTGTACGTGCCGCGCAACGCGGCGCCGTCCGCAGGCGCGGCGAACGACCGGCTCGTGCGACTCGACAACCTCGTGACCATCGAGGAAGCCATGAGTCCGTCGCGCATCGATCGCCTCGATCGGCAGCGCGTCTCCAGTTTGAGAGCAGGAGTTGCACCCGGCTACGCGCTGGCCGACCGGCTCGAGGCGCTGCGCGGCGCCGTGCGGGACATGGACCTGCCTCAGGCCTATACGGCCAGCGTGCGCGGTCGCGGAGCGGAGCTCGAGCGCACGTTCGGCGAGTTCATTTGGGCATTTTTGCTGTCGATCGTGCTCATGTACATGATCTTGGCCTCGCAATTCGAGAGCCTCTTGCATCCGCTCACGATTCTGCTGGCGTTGCCGCTAGCCGTGCCGTTTGCGCTCTTGAGCCTGTGGGGCACCGGCAATACGTTGAATCTCTACTCGGCCCTCGGACTCCTCGTGTTGTTCGGCGTCGTCAAAAAGAACTCGATTTTGCAGGTCGACCACATGAACAAGCTACGTGCAGCGGGCATGGAGCGTTACCAGGCCATCATCCAGGCCAATCGCGATCGCTTGCGCCCGATCCTGATGACCACGTTCGCCCTGGTCGCGGGCATGCTGCCGCTGTGGCTCGGAACCGGGCCGGGCGCCGAGGAACGGCATACCATCGCGGTCGTGGTGATCGGTGGACAGTCGCTGAGTCTGCTGCTGACGCTGATTCTCACGCCGGTGGCCTATTCTCTGTTCGACGACCTCGCGCAGAGCCGCCGCTGGTCGCGCTTCAGTCTGCGGCTCGGTAGGAGACAGACCGCATGAAACGCGCGCTCGTGTGGTTCGGCTTGGCTCTGGGGCTCGCGCTGGTTGCGTACGCCGTGTTCGCACGCAAAACGGACGAAGAGCTCATCCAGGAACGACTTGCGCGGCTCGGCCGCTCGATCGGAGTCGCCACGGGAGAAAATCCCATCACCCGCGCAGCGCGCCTGAACCGCGATTTCAGTGATCTCTTCACGCAAGAAGCCAGCGTGAGCATCCCGGAGCTCTCCGGGCCGATTCGGGGGCGTCGCGAGCTCGCGGCGCTGGCGACCCGCGCCGCAGCCGGCTTTCACAACCTGGACGTCGCGTTCACCGGAACGATCATCGACCTGGGCAACGCCGGAGCCGACGTGCGAACCACCGCCACGCTCAGCGGCGTTCGCAGTGATAGCGACATCGACGAGGGAACGCGCCACGTCAGCCTGCGTTTTGCGCACACCGACGGCGACTGGCTGATCGACTCGGTAAGCGTCTCTAGCGAGGGAAACCGCTGAACAGGTCGCCCCAGGTCTTCTTCGGGAACTCGATGAAGCGGTACGTCAGCGCCGCCAGCAAGAGCAGCAACACGATGTATACCGGGACGTCCCAGACGTCCCACCACGGCGCGCGCCGCTGCACCGGCCCCGCCATGTGCCAGATGTACAGCGAGTAGCACATGGCCCCCAGGAGCTGCAGCGGCCACGCGGCAAACAGCTTGCGCAGAAGCCGTGGGCCGTCTCCCAGCGCCCCGAGCAGCACCAACACGAACCCTACCTGGAGGATGTTGTTGACGAGCGCACACGCTTCGTAAGGCAGGTGGTCGAGCCGGACGTTGTCCCAAAGGTTCGCACCGAGCATCACGAAGCCGAGCCCAAGAACGACGCACACGAGCGCCAGCGCACCCGATGGAAGCTTCTTGCGTACGAACAGCTGACACACGGCCATGCCCACCAGAAAGTCGTCGATTCGGCCGGCGGGGCCGTCCTTGCGCATCAGCAGCTCCGCCATCTGCGAGCCTTCCCAGCTGGCGGCCCCGTACAGCCGCATCGCGAAGGCGCCGATCAATCCGACGACCAGCACAGGGCCGATCCCCACCCGGCGCCGCACCAGCCAGAGTAGCGGAAAGGCCACGGCAAACCAGAATTCGTTCGCCAGTGACCAGAGCACGATGTTGTAGCGAGGCAAGAACATCTTGCCGTCGAAGACGAAGCCGAAGCTCGTCATCAGCGCCACTTCTCTGAGAAAGTCGAGACTCCACAGCTTCGCGCTCATGGCGGCGAACATGGTGACGAGCAGCACGAAGTAATACAGCGGCAGTAGTCGCCGAGCCCTGCGCGCATAAAATGCCAGCGTGTCCGCGCGGCTCTCGAGCGCGCGTATCTGCTGCTCGTACGGCAACGCCAGCACGAAACCTGAAAGAATGAAGAACAGATTCACGCCGAACCAACCGTTCGTCAGCAGCGACAAGTGCGTCACCAAAAACGGACCGAGGCGCGCGCGTTCCAGAAAGAAGAACGGAGTCAGGTACTCGTTCAAATAGTGCTGATAAATGACGGCCATGATCGCCCAACCACGGAGACCATTGATGACGGCCAGCCGCGCCGCGCTGCGTGAAGCGTCGCGCGGCGCCGCTCGAGCAGCGCTCTCGGCCGCGGTGGCGGTCAAATCCGTGAATAACGCCGGGGATTCCATGTCGTGCCGCGGCAGATGCGCGAGCGGCCCCGCGTGGCGGCTACTCGGCCAACGCGATTACCGAGCGGCGCGCGCTCTGCACGGACTCTTCAAGTAACTCATTCCGCAGGACACCGTCACGACACGCTTAACGCTGTTCCCCTCTTTGGCCACACACGTCCCGTTCAGCTTTTACTCAGCCGCTGAACCGGAGCGCCACCGAGCAGGTCCAGCGACTCGCGGAGCAGCGCCGGAATCTGCTCCGCCTGGGAAGATCCGGAGACCGCCTGCGCGATGACGCGTGGCTCGATGTCGCGCAAGCCGCTCGGTTTCGCGCCAGGAAACCAATGATCCGCGCCGCCCATCATGTTGAAGCGCATCTTGCCGTATTCGAGCAAATCCCAGCCGCGCGCCAGGTTGCGGAGCCAGAGCATGGTCTGCAAGTTCAATTGACCGGGCGCGTCTTGCCATTCGGGAACACCGTGCAAGATCGCCTCCGGATCTGCGGCGCCAGTGGCCTCCAGCATGGCCGAGCGCAAACGCTCGACGATCGCCGGGAGGAGCTCGCTCGCGCGCGACGTCAGCTCGACCGCGGCCACGTGTTCGTCGAAGTCGCTCGCGCGCGACGCGCCCACGCTGAGCGTGTGCACCTCGGGGTGGGAGAGACAAAACAAGTCGTTGAACGCCATTGGCGAGAGCGGCGCGCACAGCTCCACGAGCTTCTGCGGCGGGGCGTACAGCTTGCCGCCCTTGTCCGAAGGACTGATGATGAACACGCCCATATCGCGCAGCGTGGCCTCCACGATGGCCGGCCAGTTGCGCTGCATGATGAAGTAGTAGTGCAGATTCACGTAGTCGAAGCCGGCGCCGACGCGCGCTTCACCAAACCGAAGCGCCTCGAGAATCACGGGCAGCGGCGCGTGCGTGGAGAACCCGATGAAGCGCGCCTTGCCGGCTTCACGCAGGCGCTGGGCCGCTTCGAAACAGCCCCCGGGGCGCAGCGACCACTCGAGGAGCTTGCGGTCATTGACGCCGTGGAGCGCGAGCAGATCCACGTGATCGAGACGTAAGCGAGCCAGCGATTCGTGAAAGTTCTTCACGAATACTTGCGCGTCTTCGTGCGGCGCGATCTTGGTCTGCACGATCAAGCTATCGCGCTCGACGAGTGGCAGAATGCGCCCGAGCTGGCGCTCGCTGGTTCCGTAGTGACGCGCCGTCTCGATGTGCACGATTCCGTGTTCCAGCGCACGGCGCACGCAGCTCTCCAAGTTCTTCTGCGCCGCAGACGGAATCGTCCAAAACGGGCGATCTTGCCACTTGTGTTGGAAGCGCATGCCGCCAGCGCTCAGCGCCGGCATCGCAAGCTCAGTGCGACCAAAACGACGACGCGGAACTGTCACTCCATCTTTATAGGCGTCGAAGCCGGATTGGGGAAGAGTCCACGCCTTCGTTCCGAAACGTGGCCGTGGCGCAATTGCAGTGAATCAGTGGGCGATCGCTTGCGCTGCGCGCCTGCACGCTCACCATCAAAACAGTGCATCGCACGTATTGACGCTGGCTCATGCAGTGTGCAATGCGTAAGCCCGCCTGAACGGGGACATCGAGTTTGCGCTCGAGCTCCGAGTTGCGTCCTGCTCGCGGGTTTACTGCAGCAGGCCTAGTCATTTTTGCCGCCACAGTTTGGCCATTACCAGCGCGTCACGCGCTGATTTGGGTATTGTTACAATGGTAAATGGAACGTTGCGCGGTTTTGTCCGCCGCAGCGCTGTGTCGCGCTGCAAGTTGGTTTCTTCGTGTTTGTTATTCGCGGCTTGCGTGTGGTGGTCGGGCTGTAGCCTGCCAATTGGCGGTGCGCCTTGGTCATCTGGACCCAGCGGCGGAGCGGACGCTGGCAGCGCCGGAACGGGAGCTGCGGGTGGAACGGTTCGATGTGGGGATCTTCGGCCGTGGCTGCAGCTGGCGAGTGCCACTCCCGAGCACGTGAGCATCGACGGCGCGGACGGCTTGCTCGGGTATGCACCACCGAGTTTCGGCGTTTACACGGTAGATGGCCGCTTCCATCCACGTATTGCGCTGTCGATTCCGTTTCCGCGCGGTATCACCGTACCGGTCCAAACCGTTTCCGGCGGAAGCAGTTACGACACGCAAAAGACACTCATCGTCAAAGCTCGTTCCAGTGCAGACACGCTGGCGGTGCTGACCCATTGCCAGTACTCGAATGGGTACTGCGGCAGCTCCCTATACTTCAGTGATCGCCGCTCATTCAGCGTGGATGCTCTATTCGCCAATCGTCCCCTGAACGAAGTGGACATCTCGGCGGCGTTCGCGACTTATTACGCCGGATTCGCGTTGGATTCGGCCGGCAATACCGTCGTGGCGTCTCACATCGCGGGCGCGTCGTGCGCGATCGGCATCAAGAAGCTCGGCGTCAATCACGAGCTGCTTGCGGAAACACGCCTGCCTTTGGCCACGCGTGACAGAGCGCAGGTCACGGACGTCGCGACTGACGCTAGCGGCCGCGTATTCGTGCTCTACTCGTTTCGTCCCCCGGCAGCGATCGGTCCCAATCCGGTAGCGCCGGGCAGTCGAATCGCGCTGCTCGACCCGGAGCTCCGTATCCTGAAGGAATGGGCGGCGCCGCCCAACGTCACGGTGCACGCGCTGGCGCTCGGCTCTGGTGTCGAATTCTTCGTCGCCGGCAGCGTTCAAACGTCCACGGGAGCGCGATCGTGGCTCGACAAACTCGATTCGACCACACTCGCGAGCGTGTGGTCCGCGCCGCGCATCGGTGCTGCGGGAGCGGCCAGCGCGCTCGACTCGGGCGCGGACGGCAGGCTCTGGATCGCTGGAGTCGGGGCCACGGAACAAACCGCCTGGCTCGAGCGCTACGACGCCGAAGGCACGCCCGTCTGGCCGTACCGCAGTGAGCTCACGGCCACGGGCTACTTCTTGGTCAGCCCGGAGAGCGCGCGGGCTCATTTCCGGATCACGGGCGTGGCAGAGCAGAGGGACGGGTCGGTGCTGGTATCGTCCACCTCCACATTCCGTTTCGAGCCC
>DATHEN010001160.1:0-9024 GCA_035318565.1 Polyangiaceae bacterium | reverse complement strand
CGCATGCGCGTCAGATCGCAGGCCACGCCGCAGTCGTAGCAAACCAGTCGCCGTGAATCGTTGGCGGCGTCCGTCACGTTCGTGTGATGAATGAACGTGCCCGCCACCTTGCCGCAGGGCGGGCTCAGCCGGTTGTGCAGCGCCTTGCGATACTCGCGCGCCAAAAAGCCATCTTCCAAGCCGATATCGAGGTGATCCCACGGCAAGCGAGCGCTTACGGGGATCGTGCCGAGATACACACTGGTGTCGATGCCGTAGAACTCGAACGCCTCTTTCCAGACGTCGATCTTCAGCTGATCGTCCCAGGAATCGAAACGCGCGCCGTGCAGGTAAGCGCGCTCGATCACCGGGCTCAGGCGCCGGTCGCCGCGCGCGAGCACCCCTTCGAGCAGGCTCGCTTTCGCTTCGTGCATGCGCAGACCGAGGCCCTTCACGCCGCGGGCAGCATTGCGTAGCAGGCTCTGCTTGTGTGCAATCTGCTCGAGCGAGTCCATGGCGCACCACTGAAACGGCGTGTGAGGTTTCGGCACGTGCACGCTGACGCTCACGGTGACCTTGGGCCGCTTGCCCACGCGCTTGCCCACCGCCAGCGCGTGCTTCCCCACTTCGACGATGCCGAGCACGTCCTCGTCTTCTTCGGTCGGCAACCCGCAGATGAAGTAGAGCTTCATGCGATCGTAGCCGCGGGAGAACACGCGCCCGGCGGTCTCCATCAACTGTTCTTCGGTGACGTTCTTGTTGATCACGTCGCGCATGCGCTGCGTGCCGGCTTCGGGCGCGAAGGTGAGCCCGGTTGCGCGTACCTTGCGCATTTCGTCGAGCAGGTCCGAGCCGAGGCCATAGGCGCGCAGCGATGCCACACCGAGGCTCACGCGTTCCGGTGCGGTGTGTTCGACGAGCCGCTTGATGAGCGGTGAGATGCAGCTCACGTCCGCGGTCGAGAGTGCCGTCAGGCTCACTTCGTCTTGCCCGCTCTTCGAAAGCGCGCTGAGCACCGTGTCCACGATGCTCTGCGGGTCGCGCTCGCGCACCGGCCGGTAAATCATGCCGGCCTGACAGAAACGACAGCCCTCGGTACAGCCGCGAGCCACTTCGATACTCATGCGATCGAAGATCGCCTCGGGCCCGCCCACCGGGCCGTCGTCTGGAAACGGAAAGCGGTCGATGTCTTCGAGCAAGCGCCGCTCCACGGGATACGGCGCCTCGGGGCGGAGCGATCCGCTGACGACCTCGAGCGCACTGTCCGGATCGAGTGCCGTCTCGTACAAACAAGGCACGTACACGCCGCGAATCTGCGCCAGGCGCACCAGCCGCTCTTCGCGCGTGAGCCCCTGACGTTTTGCTTCCACCCAGCACAGCGCGATCTCGGTGGCCGCTTCCTCTCCATCGCCGATCAAGATCGCGTCGAAGAACGGCGCCATCGGCTCCGCATGCGTCGCGACTGGACCCCCCGCGATCACCAGCGGATCGTCGTCACCGCGCGCGCTGCTGCGGAATGGAATACCTCCGAGGTCGAGCATGGTGAGCACGTTCGAGTACGTGAGCTCGAACTGCAGCGAAAAACCGACCACGTCGAAGTCGCAGAGCGGCCGCCCGCTCTCGAGCCCGATCAAGAGCTTGCCGTGCTGCACGAGCGCGCGCTGCATGTCTACCCACGGCGCGTAGGCGCGCTCGGCGAGCGTATCCGGATGATCGTTCAGAATCTTGTAGAGCATCCGGAAACCCAGATGGCTCATGCCGATGTCGTACACGTCCGGGAAGGCCAGGCAGACGCGCGCGCGCACGCTGTCCCACGCCTTACGCCGCGTGCCGTGCTCACTGCCCGTGTAGCGCGTGGGCTTTTCGACCTCGTGCAGGAAACGCGCGTACGGATGCTCGAATAACTCGACCACTTGATCTCTCTTTCCCGTGATGCCCCCCGGGAGCCGTGCTCGCCTGCGGCTGCGCGCGGCTCGCCCCCCCAAACCCTCGCTTCGCTACGGGAGGGGGGGCCGGCAAAGGGCCAGACACCATAGCCGGCCGCGCCGCCGCTGCAACGGCCGCTCTCGGGACGCCGGGGTGCTGCAGCTGCGCCCGCCCAGGTTCACTTGGCCGGGTCGCTTACCCTCTCGGGGTGAGCTCGAACCTCACGGACCGCCCGCGCCGGGCGCGGCGGCGATCACTTCTCGACGAAGGCGCGCTCGATCGCGAAGTGGGCCTGGTTGTGGCTCGAGCCTTCCTCGAAGCCGCGCGATTCGAGCAGCTTCACCGTGTCGTCGAGCATGGCCGGGCTGCCGCAGACCATCACCCGATCGTGCTCGGGGTTCAGGTCGGGGAGGCCGAGATCACTGAACAGCTTGCCGCTCTCCATCAAGTGAGTGATGCGGCCCTGGTTGCCGTACAATTCGCGCGTGACCGTCGGGTAGTAACGCAGCTTTTCCCGCACTTGCTCGCCGATGTACTCGTGGTTCGGCAGCTCCTTGCGAATGTAATCCGAGTAGCCGAGCTCGCTCGCGTAGCGCACTCCGTGCGCGACAATCACGTGCTCGAAGCGCTCGTACGTCTCCGGATCACGGATGATGCTCATGAATGGGGCCAGGCCCGTGCCCGTTCCCAGCAGATAAAGGCGCTTGCCCTCGAGCAGGTGGCTCATGACCAGCGTCCCCGTCGGCTTCTTGCTCACGAGCACGGAGTCCCCGGGCTTCAGATGCTGCAGCCGCGAGGTGAGCGGGCCGCCCGGTACCTTGATGCTGTAAAACTCGAGATGTTCCTCGTAGTTAGGGCTCGCCACGCTATAGGCGCGCAGCAGCGGGCGCCCCTCGACGCGCAGGCCCACCATTAGGAAGTGACCGTTTTTAAAGCGTAATCCACGGTCGCGCGTGGTCTTGAAGCTGAATAGCGACTCATTCCAGTGGTGCACGCTGAGGACGGTCTCTTCGTTGACGGCGCTCATGCTCCCTAAGTACGGCTGGCATCGTCATCGATAAAGCGGGATATTCAGGAATCATTATCCTGGAAAACCGATATGCGTTACACCCTGCGTCAGCTCGAAGTGTTCCTAGCGGTCGCACGCGGCGACAGCGTAAGCCGCGCCGCTCACGAGCTCGCCATGTCCCAGTCTGCGGTCAGCGGCGCGCTCATCGAGCTCGAGCGGCAGTTCGACGTTCAGCTGTTCGATCGGGTCGGCAAGCGCCTTCAGCTGAACGCGCTCGGCCACTCGTTGCGCCCGCGCGCCGAGGCTCTCGCGGAACATGCGCGCGAGATCGAGCACGCCTTGGACAAACGCTCGGACATCGGTCCACTGCGTATCGGCGCGACCCTGACCATCGGCAACTACGTCACGATCCCGATCATGGCGAAGTTCTTGAGCCTGTACCCGGGCGCCCAGATCACGCTCGAGATCGCCAACACCGCGGAGATCGCGCGCAAGGTCACGAACTTCGAAATCGACGTGGGTCTCGTGGAAGGCGAGCTGCACGCGGCCGAACTCGAAACCAGCCCCTGGCGCGAAGACGAGCTCGCAGTGTTCTGCAGCCCGCAGCACCCGCTCGCGGGCAAGCCGAGGCTCGACGAAGCCGACCTGCTGGGCGCGGCCTGGATCGTGCGCGAGACCGGTTCCGGAACGCGTCAGGCCTTCGATCGCTCCATGGTCGGCCTGCTCCCCAAGCTGCGCATCGTGCTCGAGCTGCAGCACACCGAAGCGATCCTCAGCGCGGTCGAAGCTGGCCTGGGCGCCGGTTGCGTGTCGCGGCTGGCGCTGCGGGATGCCTTTCGAGGTGGGCGCCTGCACCATTGCCCGGTGCCGGGCCGCGACTTTCGCCGGCAGTTCTATTTCGTTTTGCACCGCCAGAAATATCGCAGCACCGGCATTCAGCGTTGGCTCGAGCTGTGCCGAACCGAGAGCCCTGCGTGAGCCCTCGACAGCCGCCGCCCCCGCTCCTAGATCGGGTGCCATGCAAGAGGTCGCACTGGGCACTCAAGGCTTGAGGGTTTCGCGCCTCGGCCTCGGTTGCATGGGGATGAGTGAGTTTTACGCGGGCGCCGACGAAACCGAATCGATCGCCACGCTGAAGCGCGCCCTCGATTTGGGTGTCCGCTTCATCGACACGGCGGACATGTACGGGCCGTTCAAAAACGAGCGGCTCATCGGCAAAGCCCTGCAGGGCCGCCGGGGCGAAGTGGTACTGGCTACCAAGTTCGGCAACATGCGCAGCGAGGAAGGCGGCTTTCTCGGTGTGAACGGCAAACCCGAGTACGTGAAGAGCGCGTGCGATGCGTCTTTGTCGCGTCTCGGCGTCGATTACATCGATTTGTACTATCAGCACCGCGTCGACAGCAGCGTGCCCATCGAGGAAACGGTGGGTGCCATGGCGGAGCTGGTGAAGGCAGGGAAGGTTCGCTTCATCGGCCTGTCGGAGGCGTCCGCGCGCACCATTCGTCGCGCGCACGCCACGTTTCCGATCACGGCCCTGCAAACCGAATACTCACTCTGGACGCGTGACCCGGAGGACGAAGTGCTGCCCACCGTGCGCGAGCTCGGGATCGGCTTCGTGGCGTACAGCCCGCTGGGTCGCGGCTTTCTCACCGGCCGCTTCCGCAAGCTCGAGGACCTTCCGGACAACGACTACCGGCGCTTTTCTCCGCGCTTCCAGGGCGAGAACTTCGCCAAGAACGTCGCGCTCGTGGATCACATCGCCCGGCTGGCGCGGGACAAGAACGTAACGGCCGCGCAGCTCGCGCTGGCGTGGGTGCTGGCTCGGGGCGAAGACATCGTGCCCATCCCCGGGACGACTACGCGCCGGCACCTCGAGGAGAACGTGGCCGCAGAGCAGATAGAGCTCAGTTCCACCGAGCTTTCGCGCATCGACGCGCTCGCGCCCAAGGGAGCAGCGGCCGGGGAGCGCTATCACGCCGCCGGCATGCAGACGATCGACCGCTAGGAGCGACGCCGCTGCGCAGCGCTTTCGCTGCAAACGCACAGTGGGGACTATGTCGCACCTGGTGCGCGCGAGCATGTGCCGGGCTCGATTCGGGCTGCGCGCGCCGCGGGCGCTGTCGAGGATTACCGATACTTATTCGCGGGCTGCGGCAATGGAGTCTAGACTGGCCGAACGGGCATGAACGAGGAAGCCGAGTTCGCTGCGGCCAGTAAGGCTTTCAAACCGCCTTCACGAGCTCCCGTCGTCAGCGCCGCCCTACTGGGCCTCGTGCTAGGCGCCGTGGTGGGCGCTGGGATCATGGCGGCCACTGGGGGCGCGTCGAGTCGTCGCAGCAAGGTCGTTCGTGCCGAGAAGGCCGCGGTCGCGAGCGCGCCCGCCGCGTCAGCCAGCCACGCACCTGCATCTGCGGCGCCGCAGCCATCGCTCGCGGAACGCGCAGCGAGCGGCGATGCCGTAGCGGTGAAGGCTATCGAAGCAAAGCCCCTCGGCACGCGCACATCGGCGGAAGTCCTGGCTCTGTCGAATGCGCGCGCGGCTGTGAAGCGCGCCGAGATCACGGAGCTCAAGCGCAAGATCACGCTCGTGCCCAAGATCGTCGACGAAGACAAAGCCACCCGCGAGCGCATCAAAGAGCTTGTGGCCGACCGCGAAGTGGCTACCGACATATTGGCGATGCTGGCCTCGCTGCCGGATACCGTAGGTACGGACCTGCTGTACTCGCTGTTCCGCGGCATGGACGCGAACACTGAGAACGCGCTGCTCACCGAGGGTCTCCTGTACAGCTCGGACGTAAAGGCAAAAGTCTCACCCGCCCTCGGATCGATACTCGAGGTGCGCAAGGCGGAAACCTGCGAGCAAGCGCAGGCCGCGTTGAAGAAGGTCAAGGATGACGGCGATAAACGCGCCATCCCGCAGCTCATCCGCTTTCACAACAAGCGCGGTTGCGGACCGAAAAAACTGGATGATTGCTGGCGCTGTCTGCGTGCACCGGACGTGCTGAAAGACGTGCTGACCGCGATCATCGCGCGTCCCACGCTCTGACGTTCGGCACTTTTGCCACGGCCTCCGAGCGCGTTCCGGCTTTGGCTCGGCCGCGTGAGCTGGTACTGACGTCGAGCAAAGGAACCTCGACATGAAGTGGAAGCTTTCCGCGTCGTTGATGCTGTGTACGTCGCTCTCGGCTCTGTGCGCCTTCGCGCAAGAAGAGGAGCCCACCCCGCCTCCGCCCGCGTATGGCGAAGAGCCCGCCACCCAGCCGCAACCGGCGGCAGCGCCGCCTGCAGACTTGCCACCCCCACCTCAACTGGAGCCGGCTTCGCCGTATGCACCCGCTCCGCCCGACGCAGTTCCGGCCGGCGCCGAGCGCCACGACGGCTTTTTCTTGCGCATTGGTTTGGGTGTCGGCGGCATGGCCATGGAGCGCTCCACGGAAGGGCGCCTGTACGGACAGACGCAGCCCGGGCAGGATTCGAGCGTAAGCGGACCAGCCGGAATGTTCGAGCTATCCATCGGAGGCACGCCCGCCGCGGGGCTCGTGGTCGCCGGAACGATCCTCAGCCATTCCATGGCGGATCCAACGCTCGAATTCGATGGGGGCGGCGAAGCCGAGCTCGGCGGTCCGCTCTTGTTCGCCATGATCGGCGCGACGGTGGACTGGTACCCGAATCCGCAAAAGGGCTTTCACTTCGGTGGCACGCTCGGTCCGGCGTTTGCCGTAGCCGAAACTCCGGAGGGCGCCGTGTTCGACAACATCGGCGGCGCCGGCATCGGGCTCTCCGCGCTGGTGGGCTACGACTGGTGGGTTTCCGATGAATGGTCGCTCGGTGTGCTCGGGCGTCTGAGCGGTGCGCGCGTGCGCGGCGAGGCCAGCGAGCGCGTGGGGGGCACCGAGCTCGAGGGAGAGGAAGACAGCAGCGTGGCCGCAATCGGCGTGCTCTTCAGCATTCTGCACCACTGACGGCGTGTTGTCTCAAGCGCGGCCGTAAACGGGAAGCGCAGCGCCGGAAATATCCCGCGCCTCGTCCGACAGCAGAAAGCGAATCACGCCTCCGAGCGAGCTCGGGCTCACCCAGCGCGAAAAATCGGCGTCCGGCATCGCGCGCCGATTGGCCGCAGTATCGATCGTGCTCGGCAGCACCGCATTGATGCGCACACCCGCATCGAGCACCTCCTGCGCCGCGGCCTGCGCGAGCGCCACGACCGCAGCCTTGCTCGCGGCATAAGCCGCGGCGTTCGCGCTGTCCCAGGGGCGCTCCACGGCGCGCGAACCGAGCACCACGATGCTGCCGTGCTTGCGCGCCACGAACCGCGGCAAGAGCGCCTCGAAGGAGCGGTGAACCGTGTTGAGATTCATGCCGAGCATGGGCTCGTAAGCCGCGGCGCCCCCTGCCGTGTGATACGGCGCGCCGCCCTGCCACCCGCCCGCGGTGAGCACGGCGCTGTCGATGCCACCGAGCTCAGCCTCTATCTGTGCGAGTTGCTGCTGCCACTCGCCGGGGTCACCGACGTCCAGCGGGACGGACATAGACTTTCCAGCGCCGAGCGATCGCGCGAGCTCGGCGAGCCGAGCTCGCGCTTCTGGACGATCGACCAGCGCGATGCGGTGACCGGCATCCACGAGCACCTGGCACAGCGCGGAACCGAGCGCCCCAGCGGCTCCAGTGATCAACGTGATGCGATTGCCCATGCCAGGCCTCCCGCGCGGCAGCATAGCGGAGTTCGCGCTATCACGAATCAGCTTCGAGTCTGCCGTGCCATTGAAGTAATGCTACTCACCTTCATGAGCACGGAGCCGTCGAGTGGAGCCGAGGAGGTGCGCCATTACCTGAAGCGCCTCGTGATCGTGATCGCCTGCGGCGCCCTTTTGATGGTGATCGTGGCGGTCGTCGCCTGGTTCTCGTTTGCGCGCGATTTCGAGGAGCGCACGATTCCGGCGCCCCTGGGCGATGCGGCCGCGTTTCCCCCGTTGAGCCCGCGTTAGCACTGCCAAGACTTCCGACAGTGTTAGAAGGCAGCGCCGAGTGAAAACCGGAAATTGATCTGTACGGGGTGGAGTGGCCCGTTCAAGTCGACCCCTTCGCTGCCCTGATTGTTCAACGCGATTTGCATCTCGCCTTCACAGCCACTGCTCGAGGCGCGGATGGGTGTGCCCGTGGCCAAACAGCGCTCCTGCTTGTTCAGCTCGACCCCGATGCCGATACCTCCGCCGATGGTGAAGAATCCCCAGCGCCGGTACGAGCCGAAGAACCCGTAAAGGTGGCGCTCAGTGTGCTCCACGCTGTCGATGCGCTGGCCGTCGTCCTCGGTGCGGTACTCGTAGCCGTAGTTCGTGAACACGGCACGCAGCACGTAGCCCTCGAAGGGCTCACCATCCAGCCAGAAGCCGACGCCGAGCGTCGCGCCGGACAGAGCACCTAGACCATTCGAGTGCTGCGTCAGGTTGTCTTCGCGCCCTCCGAGCCGGAGCGTCAGCGGCGACTCATCCACCACGAACACGGGAATCGTCTCGAACGTGATGAACTCCCAGAGCTGCACTTCGAGCTCGAAGCCCAGGCGTCCCTCGAGCAGCCAGTTCAGCGGATCGATGCGTACGGAAAAATCCGGGATCTCGAAGCCTTCGTCGGGCTTTTGCGGCGGTGGCGGCGGCTCTTGGTAGTAGCCGCCCTGATACCCGCCTTGGTATCCCGGCTGCCCATAGCCGGGCGGTGGGGGAGACCCGTACTGAGCCGCAGCAGGCCGCGCGCTCAGCGCGAAAATGGATGCGAGAAAGACGCTGGCAAAGAAACGTAAGAGAGCTCGCATGCCACCAGCATAAGCCGGCGCTCGGCGCCGCGCGAGAGTTCCTGCGAGCTCAGCGGTCGTACTCGCCGACGATGCGCTCGTAAGTGTCGACGTCCTCGGTGGAACCCACGATCAGCGGCACGCGCTGGTGCAGCTCGCTCGGCGTGATGTCGAGCACGCTGCTGTTGCCGAGCGTGGCTCGGCCGCCCGCTGCCTCGAAGATCATCGCGACCGGGCTGGCTTCGTACAAGAGCCGCAGCTTGCCCTTGGGGTTCTTGTTGTCCGCCGGATAGGCGAAGATGCCGCCCTTGAGCAGCGTGCGGTG
>DATHEN010001159.1:0-6973 GCA_035318565.1 Polyangiaceae bacterium | reverse complement strand
GCAGCGCTTTGATCGTCGGAATCACAGGAGGAATTGGGCGCGAGACGGCTCGCGCGCTACTCGCCGCCGGTTGGCGCGTGCGAGCGTTGCATCGTGCCCCCGAGAAGGTCGCTCCGGGACTGGACGATCTCGGCCCCATCGAATGGGTGAAGGGAGACGCCATGAACGCCGCGGACGTAGTGGCGGCCGCGGGCGGGGTGGGTCTCGTCCTGCACGCCGCCAACCCCGCGGGCTACAAGAACTGGCAGGGCCTGCAGCTGCCGATGCTCGAGAGCAGCATCGCCGCGGCAAAGGCGGCGAGCGCGCGGCTGGTGTTTCCCGGCACCGTCTACAACTTTGGACCGGATGCGTTTCCGCTCGTCGATGAAGCGTCCCCGCAACGGCCCGAGACGCGCAAGGGCAGAATTCGCGTGCAGATGGAGGAGCGCTTGAAAGCGGCGGCCGACTCTGGAGTGCCCGTGCTGGTCGTGCGCGCAGGCGATTTCTTTGGACCGCGTTCAACGGGCAATAGCTGGTTCAGCGCGGCGCTCGTCAAGCCGGGACGCCGAGTGCGGTCCGTCATGTACCCGGGTGCGCGGGACGTGGGACATGCGTGGGCCTATCTGCCCGATCTGGCGCAGACCATCGTGCAGCTGGTCGAGCGCTCGAGCGAGCTTCGGCCCTTCGACGTCTTTCATTTCGGTGGGCACTGGTTCGAACGCGGCGTCGAAATGGCGGAGGCTACCTGCCTCGCAGCCGGCGTGCCCGTGAGCAAGATCCGCAGCTTCCCGTGGTTCGCGATTTACCTGCTTGCGCCGTTCGCCGAGACATTCCGCGAAATGCTCGAGATGCGTTACCTGTGGAAGGTCCCGGTCCGGCTGGACAATCGCAAGCTCGTCGCATTCCTGGGCAGAGAACCGCACACGCCCATCGACGTTGCGCTACGTCGGACTCTCCAAGGTTTGAATTGCGTGAACGAGGATGGGCTGACGTCGCAACTCTCCTCCGCAATTTAATGGGTCACCTGTTCGTGTGTGGACGCCGGATGGCGCGGTCCGGCGTCCAGCGCCTCGGCGGACGGATCACGGGCCTTGTATGATGGCCATGATATTTCCTTCGGTATCCTTGAACCAAGCTGCCTTGGCCCCTTTGCTCGTCTGGATTCCGTCTTTCATGCCGGGCATGTCGTACTCTTCGAAGACGACGCCCTTGGCCTTGAGCTCGGCGACCTCACGCTCCACGTCGTCCACTTGCCAGAACGCCTGGCTCGCGGCCGAGGTGCCCGCGTTCGGAGTGGGATACAGAAAACACGCCGTGCCATCGGCGAACGCGTACACGACGCCGTCCGCCACTTCCTCTTTGGGCTCGAAGCCGAGCTTCTGCTCGTAGAAGCGCCGAGCACGGCTCACGTCTTTGGCGGGAATGTACGCGTACATCGGGGATTTTTGCAGCATGGCTCCTCAACCGGCGTAGGCGCTCTTCAACGCGGCGATGTCGAGCTTCTTCATCTTGAACAGGGCAGTCATGACGCGATCGGCTTTGGCGCGATCCGGGTCGGCAACCATTTCGGGCAACACCGAAGGCACGATTTGCCACGAGAGGCCGAACTGGTCTTTGAGCCAGCCGCATTGCCTCGCTTTCTCGTCGCCGCCCTTGCCGAGCTTGGTCCAGAAACGATCGATTTCGTCCTGGCTGTCGCACATGACCTGCAGCGAAATGGCTTCGTTGAATTTGAAATCGGGTCCGCCGTTGAGCGCCGTGAAGGGTACCCCTTCGAGCTCGAAAGCGACGGTCATGACGCTGCCGGGCGTTCGGCCATGAATCTCCCGCCCGGCCTCGCCGTAGTGCGACACGCGTGTGATGCGCGAATTCCGTTCGAACACGGCGACGTAAAATTTGGCTGCGTCTTCTGCCTGCGTGTCGAACCACAAACACGGCACGATTTTTTGAAATTTCGTCATGTTTTTCTCTCCTCGCTGGTCCGTGCAAGGTGCGAAGCGCGTGCCATGCAAAAGCTGCAAGAAACCGCGCCTGGTCGTGCACATGCGCACGCCTGAGCGCAGCGGCACAGTGCGATCTGGCTCTACGCGCGCGGCGGCACGTCGCGCCGCTAAGGTAGCGGCGCCTCGATATTCAGTCTTAGCGTAACGGTGGCTGAGTGCGCATAGGGCTCTCCGGGTGGGCTGTCCCATGCGAACACCGTCCACGTGGTTTCGCCCGGAGCCAGCGCATACGTATCCACGCTGGTCTGAAACGTGCCGTCCGGATTCGGAAATGTTTGTGAGAGTGGAGGATGCTGGTGTTCGGCATCCCAGACTTCGACATTCAAAAATCCGCTGGTTCGGCCGCTGACCGTGACGAGTCCGCGCACGGTGCTGCGATTGTCCGGCGTGTCGACCAAGAGCGTGAACGGCGGTAGATCGCTATCCGAAGCATCCCGCCCGCCGGCGCCGCCCGTGCCGCCAGCGTCCGAGCCTCCGCTTCCCGCGCTGCCGCCGCCGTCTGCACCGCCCGAGCTGCACGCGCCGGCCGTACAAGGATTTTTTCCGTCGACCGCGACGGCGTTCTCGGAAATACATGCTGCACAAAGCCACGACGTTGCGAGAACGAGCGTAGCCCTGAAGAGCGTTTCAACCACAGCCGTGCGTAGTCCAGAGTGTGTCACGACAGCATCTCCATCACAGCCCGATGAGCAGCCCCAGCGAAAGGGCCAGTGACGGAGATCCGGAGCTGCCCGCGTCTTGGCCGGCGATCACGACGACGGGCTTCGGCACGAGACCGATCGCCGCGAGCTGGCCGGTGAGTGCCAGGCGCGTGCCGATGCGCGCCACGCCCGCGACGCCTGCGGTCGCCAGGAACGAAAGCACGCCATCGCTCGTGGCGCGGTACGGCGCGCGCGCAGTTCCCGTCGTATGCAAATAGAACGCGCCTGCGCCCAGCCATGCGAACGCGCCGAACGGTCGGGTCTCTGTCGCCCAACCCAAATCGAGTGAACCGAATTGCTGAGTAACGGTCGCGGTGCCGCCGGTCTCGTTCAATGTCGGCCCGATCAACGGAGCCGCGAGAGACAGACGCGCGAACCAGTTCCGTCCCAAGCCGGTCGAAACGCGGGCCTCGGGCCCGAGCGCCGGCCCGATACCATCGACGCTATGAAGCGCGAGGATCCCCGCTTCCAAAGCCATGCCTTCGAGAAGCCCGCGCCGAGCCGACGCCTGCGCCCGCGGCTCCACCCATTTCAGGACGTCCGCGGGCGCAGCCGGTGGAGCTTCGGGCGACGTGGAGGGCAGGGTCAGCTCGAGAAGGCTGGCGCGCAGCAGCTCGAGCGCCCGAACGGCGAGCACGGTCGCGGCGTTCTGTGTCGCCCCGACGCGCAGGCGGCGGGTCAGCGTTTTACCCGTGACGTGATCGCTGATCCAGACGTCTGCCAGCGCGCCCTGTCCGGCACGATTGATGGCAATCGTGGCGAAGCTGCGGTTGGTATCGGATGTGTCGCTGGGGTCGTGCTCGACATCCAGCACCTCGAAGCCGGCGCTGGTCAACTCGGCTTTCAAGCGCGTACTGGCTTCGCGGAGCAAGCGGTCGCTTTCGGGAGTGCGCACGACCGCGACCTGCGAACGCTTCGCTTGGGCTGAAGCGTGCGCAGAAGCAAGCCATGAAGCGCATGCGAGCAGGCACGCCAGCAGCCGGCGGCAACTCATGGACGCTCTAGCAATTCCTTGGCGTACGCCGCGTGAGCTCCGCGGGGAAAGCGCTTCAAGTAGCTCTCGGCTACCGAACGGGCGCTCGAGATATTCTTCATGCCAACGAGCACGACGAGCTTGCGGCCCAATGCCTCGGAAGCAAAGGGTCCATTCGGGGTCTCGCTCGCATAGGTCTCGTACCAATTCAGCGCTTCGCTCGACGAGCCCGCGTCATCGGCCATGCGCCCGAGCAGGAAGGCTGCCCCGCGAGCCGCGCCCGATGCGCGAAAGCGCGATCTCTGTGCGAGCAACGCGCGCCGCGCGAGGTCTCGATTTCCGAGGTAGCGAGCCGCGTCGGAAAGGGCCACCAGATCCTTCAGCGAGCTTTGATTCAGGCTCTGCTCCAGACCCTTTGCCCGCGCTGCTTGCAGGACGGAGCCGAAGTCTCCGTCCGCCACCAGCTGGGACCAACTCGGCGTCGCCGGGATGGAGGGTACCAGCTGTGCCTTGTCGGGCGGCGGCGCGACCTCTGGAGTCGATTCCGGTGCGGACTCGGCAGAGGCGCGCGGGGCCAACAGCGACGACAAAGCCACACCTCCCGTGCGCGCGTTCGCAACCAGCCTCTGGCCCGCACTGACGGCAATTCCATCCCGAAGCGAGGGGCCCCGAACGATCACGCTGCCATCGTGCAGACTGAGCTCGAGCTGTTCGCCCGCAGTCGACCAGCCTACGTCGAATGCCGTACCGGTCACTTCGACGACATAGGGTCCCGCCGCCACGCTCCAGCGCGCGCGCGGCCGCGGCATCACCCGCGCTTGTAGGCGTCCGGACGCGAGCACCACGCGTGCGCCGCGCGGCGAAACTTCGGCGACTCGGCCTTTGCTACCGGGACCGAGCTCGATCTGGGTTCCCTCGGAAAATTCGAGCAAGCCCGCGGCGGAGTTCGGCGCGACGCTCAGCCAGTTACCCTGGCTGACGAGCGGACCACTGAGGTGGTAGTCGAGGCTCGCGGGCGAACGCAAGAGGACGAAGGCGATGATCGCGGCCACTGCCAGGGTTGCAGCCGCTGGCAGGGCCCATTTCGTGCGAGGGCGCGATTGCTTGCCGAGCGCGACCAAGAAGCGTTGGCGCGCGGCGAGCTCCTCCGGACGAGGAATGGTTCCGTCGAGCCCGCGTGCGATGCGCCCGAGCGCAAGGCCGCGGCGGTCTGCGTCTCTCACATCCGCTGCGCGGCTCATGCCGTTCCTCCGACGTATGCCGAGAGTACGGGGTCTCGCGCGGCGAGCAGTGAGATGCGGTTGGCGGCGTCCGCAGCGCGGCGCTTGGCGGTGGCCAGGGAACAACCGAGCACCGTGGCGAGCTCACTCAGCTCGAGACCATCCACGTAGCGGAGTACGAAGACCACGCGCCGCTTGCTATCGACACGGTCCAAAACTTTGTACAACGCGGTCAACGCGCGCCGCTCCTCGAGATGGTGTGCGTCCATCACCGGCTCGGGATCGGGCACCGTGCCGTCGTCGGATAGGAGCAACCAGCGGCGCGCGCGCCTGCGCCGCAGCTCGCTCGTGGCAACGTGGACGGTAATGCCGATCAGAAAGCTGCGCAGGGCAGTGGGCTCGCGCAGGCTCTTCAAATCGCGGAAGAGTCGCAGGAACACCTCCTGGAGCGCGTCTTCCACGTCAACGCCCGGCCCCAACATGCGGCGCAAGATCCCGCGTGAGACGCTCGCGTAGCAGTCCCAGATGCGCGCTGCGGCTCCGTTCGCACCGGCCCGCACTGCGGCCACGAGCGCGGCGTCGTGCTCCCGAGGATCGATCGGGACAGGCGAAACGACCCGCACAATCGCGGAGCGCGGCCGGTCAGCGAGGCGTGGGTTGGCCATGGAGGACGTGGAACAGTAGGCGCGCTGACTCGGCGTCACGGCTCAAAAAAAGGTGCGGGATGCGGCTGCGTACGATTTTTGAGCCCTGCTCGCGACCTTCGGCGCCCCCCAGTGCGCATGCAATACACGACCAAAACCGGAAGCCGTCCCAGCCATGTCCGTTTTGCTCGCAATCCAGCAGTGTTGCTGTTCGCGGTGAGCTGCGCGTTCGCGGGCTGCTCGGGCACCAGCGTGGGTGGGGCAGGCGGCGCGAGCGGCTCGGCCGGTGCGGGCGGCACGCCTTCGGTGCCCGCGTACTCACTGCGGGTGGACACGCCGCGCGCGGGGTCGACCGTGCGGGGTGTAGTCGTCGTGGGCGGCTTTGCACCGGGCTTCGTCAACGTAGAAGTTTGGGATGCGGCTCATCGATCTCCTCCGCTCGCGCGGACGGCGCCGCGGAGCGACGGAGCCTTCATTGTGACGATCGACACGGCTTCACTGGCGAGCGGACCGAGCACGTGGACGATTTGGGCATGGGACAGCGCTCCCGGCCAGGCATTCACGCGCAGCGCGAACAGCGACGTGGCATTGACGATCGAGCGGACCTCATCGGGAACGGGCGGTACTGCGGGAACCGGCGGTGCGGGCGGCGCAGGCGGCTCTCCCGGCACGTGCACGCGCCGAGGTGCTCCCGGTCACGTGGCGCCCACGTGCGTCAAGGACGCACTCATCGGGCTCGGCTTCGGCGACACGCGCGCCTGGGCGAGCGCGCTCGGTCGAGCTTCGCTCGATATCCAAGAGCAATGGAACGATCCTCCCGACGACAAAGTGGGCTCCGACGCGCAGTGGAACTTCATGCAGAACCTGTACAGCGTGCAGCAGCACATCGTGGACGCGCGCTGGCCGGGAAAGGTTTCGTTCGCTCAACCGATGTGGGGCGGCGGCTCGAAAGGCAACGAAAGCACCGGCTGGAACCCGTACATCGGTGAGGGACCCAAGACCTGCGCGTCCGGCAGCAACGATTCGCGCATGCGCAGCGTGATCCAGAACCTCAAGACCAAGATCGGCGGCAGCGCGTACATTCGCCTCGGCTGGGAGTTCAACGGCAACTGGTACCCGAATCAGAACGCGTGGGCCGGCGCGTCGCCTTACTCGGGTGACTACAAAGCGGACTGGAAGGCGTGCTGGGTGCGCTGGTACGACATCATCAAGTCCGTCTCCGCAGATTTCAAAGTCGTTTGGAATCCGAACTGGGCCAACAAGGGCAACTGTTGGAACGACACGAACACCAACATCCTCGATTACTGGCCGGGCGCGGAGTTCGTGGACGCTGCCGGTCCCGACCAGTACGACGCCAACTGCAACAGTCGCGCACAAGACCCGAACGCGCGCGGCAACTTCGGCGAGCCGATTGGCATCATGGCCTGGGCCGATTGGGTCATTGCCCAGGGCG